>NZ_JASCPA010000023.1:0-66156 GCF_029959715.1 Pseudomonas sp. PS02288
GGGCGCGCCGCGGGGGGCGGATTGGGGCTCGGGCCCGGGGGGGGCCCGGGCCGCCGCGCCGCGGCGGCGGGGCAGCCGCCTATCGACGGCGTCGAAGGCGGAAGGCCAGAACTCAGCGCTCGCGCAACGCTTCGGCGCGGGCGCGGAGGATCGGCTTGAGCAGGTAGCTGAGGATGCTCTTCTTGCCGGTCATGATGTCCACAGAGGCGACCATGCCGGGGATGATCAGCAGCGGCGCCTCGTCGGAACCCAGGTGGCTCCTGTCCGTGCGCAACTGGATCAGGTAGAAGCTGTTGCCGTCCTCATCCGTTACCGTGTCCGCGCCGATCTGTTCCAGCTTGGCCTGCAGGCCGCCGTAGATCGTGTAGTCGTAGGCGGTGAACTTGACCACCGCCTTCTGCCCCGGATGCAGGAAGGCGATGTCCTGCGGACGGATGCGCGCCTCGACCAGCAGGTTGTCATCCAGCGGCACGATTTCCACCAGATCGCTGCCCGGCTGGATCACCCCGCCGATGGTGTTGACCAGCATCTGCTTGACGATGCCACGCACGGGCGAGGTCACCAGCGTGCGACTGACGCGGTCCTCCAGCGCCTTGCCGGTCGCCTGCGCCTTGCTCAGGTCGGTGCGCGCCTCGTTGAGGTTGCCAAGGGCTTCGCTGCGAAAACGCCCGCGGGTCTCGTCGATCTTGCGTTGGACTTCCTTGATCGCCGCTTGGGCGCGCGGAATGGCCAGGTCGGTGGCCTCCATCTGCCCGCGGTTCTCGATCTCGGCGCGGCGCAGGCGCAGCACCTCGACCTGGGAAATCGCACCTTCCGCCACCAGCGGCTCGGACATGCGGATTTCCTGGCTGAGCAGTTCCAGGCTGCGTGCGTACTGGCTGCGCTTGGAGCCGAACTCGCGCAGTTCCTGCTGACGCTGGACCAGTTGCTCCTCGAGGCCGCCGATTTCATCCTTGAGTTGCTGCTGGCGGCTCTTGAACAGCGCCAGCTCGCTCTGCGCAAGACCTGGAGCGGCCTTGACCAGATCGGGCGAGAGTTCCAGCTCGGTGCCGTCGACTTCCGCCTGCAGGCGTTCGACACGGGCCTGCATCGCCAGGCGATCGGCCTCGGTTTCGCCGACGTTGGAGGTGAAGCGGGTGTCGTCCAGGCGCAGCAATGGCGCGCCGGCTTCGACGATCTGCCCTTCGCGGACGAACAGCTCGGCGACGATGCCACCCTCGAGGTTCTGGATCTTCTGCAGCTTGGAGGACGGAATGGCCTTGCCGTCGCCGCGGGTGACCTCGTCGACCACTGCGAAATGCGCCCAGAACAGGGCGAAGACGAAAAACCCGACCAGCACCCAGATGGTCAGCCGGACGACCCGCGGGGCATCCTCCACCAGCGCCTTGTCGACCTCCGGCACCGGTTGCCCGGCCAGCGAATCACCGCCGTTGAAGTAACCACGCAGGGCGCTGAACAGCCCCTGTCTACGCGAATCAGGCGACATTGATCTGCCCCTTCTTCAAGGCTTCCATCACTGCTTCCTTGGGTCCGTCGGCGATGATCTGGCCCTTGTCGACGATGATCAGCCGGTCCACCAGGCTGAGCATCGAGGAGCGGTGCGTGACCAGCAGCAGGGTCTTGTTCTGGATCACCGCGGCGAGACGCTGCTTGAGCCGCTCCTCGCCGGGGTTGTCCATGGCGCTGGTCGGTTCGTCGAGCAGCAGGATCGGCGGGTCGAGCAGCAGTGCGCGGGCCAGGGCCACGTTCTGCCGTTGACCACCGGACAACTGATGGCCGCGCTCGCCCACCTGCAGCTCGTAGCCTTCCGGATGCAGGCGGGCGAACTCATGCACACCGGCCAGCTCGGCCGCGCGCAGGACACGCTCGTCCTCCACGTAGCGCGCACCGGACACCAGGTTGTCGCGCAGGCTGCCGCTGAGCAGCTGGATGTCCTGCGGGACATAGCCGATGTTGTGGCGCAGGTCGCTGACATCGAGCTGACGAACGTCCACGCCGTCCACCAGCAGGCTGCCGGCGTCCGGCTCGTAGAGGCCGATCAGCAGCTTGGCCAGCGAACTCTTGCCGGAGCCGCTGCGACCGATGATGCCGATCTTCTCGCCGGGACGAACGATCAGGTTGACCCCGCTGAGCGCGGCGTTCTGCTGGTTCGGGTAGTGGAATTCCAGGCCACGGCACTCGATGGCGCCCTGCAGCGACTGGCGGACCAGCGGGCGCTGGTTCTCCTTGCGTTCCTGCGGCAGCTCCATCATCTGGTCGATGTTGACCATTGTCAGACGCGCCTGCTGGTAGCGCGTGAGCAGCCCGGAGAGCTGCCCCAGCGGCGCCATGGCGCGACCGTTGAGCATATAGCAGGCGATCAGCCCGCCCATGCTCAGCTTGCCGTCGATGATCAGGTAGACACCCAGCACGATCATCGCCACACCGGCCAGTTGCAGGATCAGCTGGGTGATGTTCAGCGCCAGGCTGGAGAGCATCTTCGCCCGCAGCTCGAGCCGGCCGAGGGTGCCGATGGTCTGCTCCCACTGATACTGGCGCTCGCTCTCGGCGTTGTTCGCCTTGATCGCATCGAGCCCGGAAAGGGTCTCGATCAGGCTCGACTGACGCTCGGCGGACAGCGCCATGGTTCGGTTGAGGGTTTCCGCCAGCGAACGCTGCAGGACCCAGCCGATCGCCAGCGCCAGCGGGAACGCCAGCAGCGGAATCCACACCAGGTGCCCGCCGAGAATGGCGATCACCGCCAATACCAGCAGGGTGAACGGCATGTCGATCACGCTGGTCATGGTCAGCGAGGCGAGGAAGTCGCGCAGCGTCTGAAACTCGTGGATGTTCTGCGCGAAACTGCCGACCCGCGCTGGGCGCATGCGCATGGCCATGCCGGCAATGCGCTCGAACAGCGTCGCCGAGATGATCATGTCGGTCTTCTTGCCGGCCAGATCCAGGCACAGGCCGCGCATGGTCTTGAGCAGCAGGTCGAACAGGTAGGCCCCGGAAATGCCGATCGCCAGCACCCAGAGCGTCGACGCGGCCTGGTTCGGCACCACGCGGTCGTAGACGTTCATCACGAACAGCGGCGCGAACAGACCGATCAGGTTGATCAGGAAACTGGCGGCGATGGCATCGACATACAGCCAGCGGGAGCGCCGGAGGGTGTCGCGGAACCAGGCGCGCGCACGCGGCACGAGGTTGCCGTGGTTGAGGTCGTACTTGTGCCGCGGCTGTGCGAAGAACACCTCGCCGCTGTAGTCGGCGGCGAGCTGTTCGGCATCCACGACCGCCTCGCCTCCCTCGCTCTCGCTGAGCATCAGCCGATAGCGGCCCTGCTCGTCGCGACCCAGCAGGATCGCCGAACGGCCTTCCTTGAGCAGCAGCAACGCCGGCAGCGCGAGCTGCGGGATCTGCCCCAGGCTGCGACGCAGCAATCGGCCCTGCAGCCCCACCCGTGCGGCGGCGCGCGGCAGCAGGTCGGCGCTCAGGCGCTGATCCGGCAACGGCAGGCCCGCCGTCAGGATCGCACGGCTGGCGGGCCGCTGATGGAGCGTGCACAGAGACAACAGACTATCGAGCAGAGGGTCGTCGTAGCGGCTACGCGGATCGCCTCCGGGCTGCGCTTGACTGGCTTGGGACACCACGCGGGAACACTCTCGTGACGGAGGAAAGGAAAGTCCGACAACCACCGAAGGTCGCGGCCGGGCCGCATGCTCCAGCATTTCGCCGGCCCGCACCAGAGCGGAACGACGAAATCCGGCCTAGCCGGACAGTCCCCGCCGGACGGCGGGGACTGCGGTGCATCAGTTCAGGCCTGGCAGCTGGACCTTGGTCTTGACGTCGGACATCGCGGTCGAGGCCATCGGCGCGACCACGCCCTGGCTCTTCAGCAGGTCACCCATGGTCGCCTTGATGCGGTACTGGGTCATCAGCTCGATGAAGTTGACGTCGGAGAGGCGGCGTTGCGCGGTGAACAGTTCGTTCTCGCTGTCCAGCAGGTCGAGCAGGGTGCGCTCGCCAAGACCGAACTGCTTCTGGTAGGCCTCACGCACACGCTTGCTGAAACCGACGTTGTCCTCGGCGATCGGCTTCTGCGTGCGGGCGTTTTCGAGGGCGTTCCAGGCCAGGCCGAGTTCTTCGTTGAGCTGGCGCAGGGCATTGTTGCGAATGTCCAGCGCTTCGTTGATCTGGTAGCTGCGGGCTTCCAGTGTGGCCTTGTTGCTGCCACCCGAATACAGGTTGTAGCGCATGCGCAGCATCGCCTGCCATTCGTTGGAGTGACCTTCGATGCCGTCGATGTTGTTGTCGAAGCTCTGCGAAACCTCGGCGTCGACGCGTGGCAGGAAGGCCGACTTGGCGGCGGCGTACTGGCTTTCGGTGGCGGCCACGTCGGACTCGGCCGAACGCAGGCTCGGGTTGGTCGCGACCATCTGCTGCTTGGCTTCGGCGAGGGTCGCCGGGAGCAGGCCGTTGAGGCTGTTGGGCATGCTCAGATCGGTCGGCTCGCTGCCGATGACGCTGTAGTAGTTGACCCGCGCATCGGCCAGGTTGGTCTGCTCGGTGATCAGGTTGTTACGCGCCAGGGCCAGACGTGCGTCGGCCTGGTCACGGTCGGCGGTGCTGCCGACGCCACGCTGGCTGCGCAGGCTGATCTGGTCATAGATGCGCTGGTGGTTCTTGAAATTGTCCTCCGCCAGACGAACCAGTTCCTCGCGACGCAGCACTTCCAGGTACACCTGGATGGCGTCCAGCGCAGTGCGCTCGGAGGTGGCGAGCAAGCCGTAGGCGCGGGAATTGACGATGGCGGTCTGCCGGCCGACCTCTTCACGGGTGGCGGACCCGTCGTAGATCATCTGTTGCAGACGAATGGAGGATTCACCGCGGGTCAAGGTGCGGTAATGATCGTTGTCGTTGCTGTTGAAACGGGTGGTGGTGTTATCGGTGCCTTCGCGGCCGATGCCGGCGAGGATGTCGACCGACGGCAGGTATGCACCACGAGCCGCTTTCAATTGATAATCAGCCGCCAGACGGCCGTTGATGCCTGCCTGTACTTCCGGGTGATTCTCGATGGCTTGCTGGACGGCTTCCGTCAGTGTCTGAGCCTGGGCGTGAACAGTGATCGCCAGGGAAAGTGGGAGCAGAGCTAAATAGGGAAGACGCATTTATGATTTCCTTGTTTGACGGTGACGGCGCGCATCGCGGAGCCAAAAAACCATTCCTTCGTACACCTTTTCTACCCAACTTTCGGAGGGCCTACAGGGCTTGAAACGGTCGATCAAGAAGTGCAATTAATATCAAAGTGACATGATGTAGCAGATTCTTTAGGATAGGCCTCGATTGGTCAAGACATTGGCGATTTTTCCCGGCAGGCGGATGCCATGCCAGATACTTGACACAGCGTATTTTGTCCATCTTTTTATTGTTCTGCGGGCACTCTTCGATGCCGGAAGCATCGAAGCGTTCGGTTTAAAATAATCGGGAGTTACCTTAGTCATGAGCAGCGTGATCGCGATCGTCAAAAGTGTTGTCGGCCAGGTCTTTGCGGTATCTCCCGAGGGCCTCAGCCGCCTGCTCGTGGAGGGTGACCGCATATTCCAGGACGACCAGGTGCTGACCGGCACGTCCGGGATGATCACGCTGGAAATGAGCGATGGACGGATGCTCGATCTGGGCCGTGATACCCAGTGGAGCGAGCAGACGGGCTCCGAGTACACCGAGGATGTCGCCGCCACCGAACAGTCGGTCGCAGACCTTCAGCAAGCCATCGCTGCCGGCGCTGACCCGACGCAAGCCTTCGAGCCCACCGCAGCAGGCCCGACCGCTGCGGGTACCGGCACAGGAAATGCCGGTGGCGGGCACAGTTTCGTGGTCCTCGACGCCACGGCGGGTAGCGTTCAGCCCACCATCGGCTATCCCACCTCCACCGATGGCTTCGCGATCGCTGCCGACGACACCTTCATCGGTGAGACTCAGCTGCCGCAGGACCTGATTCCTCCGACCGTCTCCATCGCCCTCGACCCGATCACCTCGGACGACGTGATCAACCGCGCCGAAGCCAACAGCGGCACCATTACTCTCACCGGCACCGTGGGTGGCGACGTGCGGGTCGGCGACGCCATCACGCTGAACATCGGCGGCGTGGTCTACAACGGCAACGTGATTCAGTTGGCCAACGGCAATCTGGGCTTCAGCATCGACGTCAGCAGCAGCAACCTGGCGGCGAACAACAACGTTATCGCAACCGTCACCAGCAGCGACGAGGCCGGTAACGTCGCCAGCGCGACTACCGATCGACCGTATACCGTCGATACCGAGGCCAATCTCACCGTCACCCTCGACGACCTCAACGGCGCCACCGTGGCCAATGCCGCGCTGAGCGGTACTTCCGACGTCGGCGGCGGGCGCACCGTGACGCTGGTGATCAGCGACAGCGACCCGAGCACGCCGGACATCACCGTCACCGCAGTCACCAACCCCGACGGCAGCTACAGCACCACGGCCGACCTCAGCAGCCTCAGCGACGGTCCGCTGACCGTGAATGCCAGTGTCACCGACGCCGCCGGCAACCCGGCCCAGGCGGTCGACGACGCCAACCTGGACACCATCGCCAACCTCACCGTCAGCCTCGACGACCTGAATGCCTCGAACGTCGGCGATGCCCCCATCACCGGCACCTCCGATGTGGGCGGCGGTCGCACTGTCACCCTGGTGATCAGCGACAACGACCCGAACACGCCGGACATCACCGTCACCGCGACCACCAACCCGGACGGCAGCTACAGCACCAACGTCGACCTGAGCAGCCTGAGCGACGGTCCGCTGACCGTGAATGCCAGCGTCACCGACGCCGCCGGCAACCCGGCGCAGGCCAACGACGATGCCGCGCTGGACGCCACGCCGACCGATGCACCGACCATCGTCATCACCAGTGACGTCAACAACGACGCGTTCCTGAGCAACGGCGAGCTGGGCAACAGCACCACCGTCGCGGTCACCGTGGGTCTGCCGGCAACCGCGGTAGCCGGCGACACGCTGACCGTTACCGACGGCGTCAACAGCCAGGACATCATCCTCACCGCCGACCAGATCGCGGCGGGCTCGGTGGAAACCACCGTGCCCCGTCCGCCGGAAGGTGCCGAGCTGGTCGTCACCGCGACGGTCACCGACGCGGCGGGCAACGTCTCCGCGCCGGCCACCGACAGCGCCGTGCTCGACACCACCGCGCCGTCGGCGCCCACGGTCGTCATCGTCGATGACAACAACCCGGACGACGGGCAGCTCACGGTCGGCGAGATCGGCAACGACGGCGTTCAGGTCAGCGTGCAGGTCAGCAACGCCGAGCTGGTGGCCGGTGGCTCCGTGACGCTCGAGATCACCAATGGCAACACGTCGGGCACCGTCAATCTCAGCCTCGACAACGGCACCGCCCAGTTCACCGACGCCCAGGGCAACCCGCTCAGTGGCTTCAATTACGACAACGGCACCATCACCTTCACCGAAAACGCACCGCCGCTCGGCGGCTCGCTGACCGTCGTAGCGACCCAGACCGACCTCGCCGGCAACCAGTCGGCACCGGGCAGCGACAGTGCGATCGTCATCAACACCCCACCGGACGCCGTCGACGATATTTCCGGTACGCCCTACACGGTCACGCTGGGGGACCGCAATCTCAGCTCGGCCGGCACCGGCTACGACTACGGCAACAACCGTTGGAACGAAGTCGACAGCAAAGGCAACCCGACCTCGGTCGTTGCGCTGAATGCCGACGGCAGCACCGGCACGCTCTACCAGGGCGGCTGGGATGGCAACGCCAACGCCATCGGCGTCGATGGCACCACCCGTCCGGGCAGCCAGGTGGCCCCGCAAACCGAATTCGACCCCACCACCGGCAAGTCCGAAGCGATCGTGCTGAACTTCAGCGGCAACCTGGACAAGGCGCAGTTCACCGTCGCCCACCTGATCGGTGATGAAAACGGCGGCGAAGTCGGCCGCTGGGTCGCGATGTACAACGGTGCGGAAGTCGCCAGCGGGACCTTCCAGCTGGACCCGACGAACACCACCGGCTACGCGACGTTCGGCATCGACACCGGCGGCAAGGCCTTCGACAGCATCCGCTTCGAGTCTCTGGACACCGCCGCTGGCGGCGGCGACGGCTCCGACTACTTCCTTGCCGGCTTCTCCGGCAGCGGCAGCGCGGCGCTCAACAGCCCGTACACCCTCAGCGAAAACGGGACGCTCGCTATTGCCAATGGCAGCACCAGCCTGCTCGCCAACGACAGCGACGCCGATGGGGATGCCATCGCCGTGACCGCGGTGAACGGCCAGCCGTTGAGCGGCACCGTCACCCTCGCCAGCGGCGCGCTGCTCACGGTGAATGCCGACGGCAGCTTCAGCTACGACCCGAACGGCAAGTTCGACGCCCTGACCGCCGGGCAAGTCGGCAAGGACACCTTCACCTACACGATCTCCGACGGCCACGGCGGCACGGATACCGCCACCGCAACCATCACCATCATCGGCACCAACGATGCCCCGCTCATCGCGGGCGACGATGCGAGCGCCGTCGTCGAAGACGCCGCCAATCCCGTCCTGACCGACGCAGGCACCCTCACCATTGCCGACGCCGATGCAGGCCAGTCGGTGTTCCAGACCACCGGCATCACCGCCAGCAACGGCGCGCTGGGCAGCCTGAGCATCACAGCCGCCGGCGCCTGGACCTACAGCGTCGCCAACGCCGACGTGCAGTACCTCAAGGCCGGCGAAGTGAAGACCGAAACCTTCACCGTGCGCAGCGCCGACGGCACGCCGCACGATATCGTCGTCACCATCACCGGCACCAACGATGGCGCGACCATCGCTGGCGACGACCGTGGCGCGGTGACCGAAGACGCCAGCAATCCGACCCTGACCGACAGCGGCACCCTGGCCATCACCGACCCGGACACCGGGCTAGACGGCAGCGGCGAGGCCAGCTTCCAGACCACCGGCATCACCGCCAGCAATGGCGCGCTTGGCAGCCTGAGCATCACCAGCGCCGGCGTCTGGACCTACAACGTCGCCAACGCCGATGTGCAGTACCTCAAGGCCGGCGAAGTGAAGACCGAAACCTTCACCGTGCTCAGCGCCGACGGCACCCCGCACGACATCGTCGTCACCGTCACCGGCACCAACGACCTGCCCGTCGTCAGCAGCAATACGCTGACCGTGGCGGAAGGAAGCGTGGGTACTCCGCTGGGCCTCCAGGCGCCCACCGACGTCGACGGCGATGCGCTGAGCATCACCGTCACCGGACTGCCCACCCTGGGCAGCGTCACCCTGGCCGACGGCACCGCGGTCACCAACGGCCAGACGCTGACCAGCGCCGAACTGCAGGGCCTGAAGTACAACGGGCCGGCCGACTACACCAGCGGTCAAGCGGTCGGCAACTTCACCTACAGCGTCAACGATGGCACGGCCACCGTCACCGGCACCGTCACCCTCGGTGCGACCCCCGTCAACGACAACCCGGATGCCGTGGACGACCCGAGCGGCGCGGCCTACAGCGTCGCCCTCGGTCAACTGGCCGGCGGCACCAGCGCCTCCCATTGGGATGCTCTGGACAGCAAGGGGCTGGGCATCACGCCGGTCGCGCTAAACGCCGACGGCACTCCCGGCACCCTCTACGCGGGGAATGTGGACGGTGATCGCAACGCGCTCGGCGTGGCCGGCACGCCGCGTGATTCCACCGCCGTCGCCAACCAGATCGAATACGACCGGGCTACCGACAAGAGCGAATCCGTCGAACTGAACTTCAACGGCAACCTCAACCAGGCCGAGTTCACCGTCAGCCACCTGATCGCCAACGAGAACGGCGGCGAGATTGGTCAATGGGTCGCCCTGTACAACGGCTCGGTAGTCGCCAGCGGCACCTTCAGCGCCGCGACTGGCGGCACTACGACCGTGCAGATCGATACCGGTGATCTGGTCTTCGACAGCATCCGCTTCGAATCCGTGGATACCGTCAACCGGAGCGGGGACGGCTCCGACTACTACCTCACCGGCTTCAAGGGAACCGGCCCTGCCAGCGCCAACACCGCCTACACGATCAACGAGAACGCCACGCTGTCGATTGCCGATGGCAGCCGCGACCTGCTGGCCAATGACACCGACGCCGACGGCGACACGCTGACCGTCACCCAGATCAACGGCAGCAACCTCACCAGCGGTGCGATCACGCTCGCCAGCGGCGCGCTGCTTGTCGCGAGCGCCAACGGCAGCTTCAGCTACGACCCGAACGGCAAGTTCGACGGGCTGAAAGCCGGTCAGGTAGCCACCGACACCTTCACCTACACCGTCAGCGACGGGCATGGCGGTACCGATACCGCCACGGCGACCATCACCATCATCGGCACCAACGATGCGCCCGTGGCTACCGGCACCTATGCCAGCACCATCAACGACACGCCGGCTACCGACGACTTCGCCAACATCACCGGCACCCTGGTGGCCACCGACGCCGATGACAGCGTGCTCACCTGGAGCGGCAGCGCTTCGGGCACCTACGGGCAACTGATCGTCGAAGCCAACGGCAACTACACCTACGTGGTGAACGACGCGGCGGTCAACGGGCTCAACGCCGGTCAATCGGTCACCGAAAACTTCACCGCAACGGTCACCGACCCGAATGGTGCGATCGATACCCGAACCATCGCGATCACCCTCAACGGGGCGAACGACATCCCGGTAATCACCTCCGCCGCCGCCGCGGCTACCGGTTCGGTAACCGAAGCGGGCGTCAACGGAAACGGCCAGCCCAGCGTTTCCGGCACCCTCGCCTCAAGCGACGCCGACGCAGGAGCCAGCGCGTCCTGGTCGCTGGCATCGACCGCCGGCACCTACGGCAACATCGCCATGACCAGCGCCGGCGTATGGACCTACACCTTGGACAACAACGCCGGGGCCACGCAGGCGTTGAAAGAGGGCGAGTCCAAGCTGGAGACCTTCCAGGCGACGGTTTCCGACGGCCACGGTGGCACCGCCACGCAGACCATCACGGTCAACGTGCTGGGCGCCAACGATGCACCGGTTGCCGTGGATGACCATTACAACCTGGGCCTGACCGGCCAGTACTTCGGCTATGCCCAGGGCGGCTCCAACGCCAACCTGACCAGCATCGCCCAGGTGGAAGGGTTCATCGCCGGCAAGACGCCGAACGCCACCTTCACTGCCACGTCGATCAACTACGGCTCGGTGGGTGGGGACCTCGGCCGCGCCGACCACCTGCAGCAGTTCCTCGGCAACGACAAGGGCAGCCTGTCGCAGGACCCGGGCGATACCTCTGACGCGATCATCAAGCTGAGCGGCCAGGTAACCCTGGCGGCGGGCAGCTACGACTTCAAGGTCACCTCGGACGATGGCTTCATCCTGCGCATCGACGGGCAGGACGTGGTCAAGTTCGACGGCATCCGCAGCCAGGGCGTGACCACCTCCACCGTTCCCTACACCATCGCCACCGGCGGCGCGCACCAGGTCGAGATCATCTACTGGGATCAGGGCGGCGACGCCATTCTCAAGGTGGAAAGCAAACCCGCCGGCGCTGCCGACAGCGCTTACAGCGTACTCGGCGCGAGCGGCGGCACCAGCTCGCTGGTGACCGCCGAAGACACGCCCCTGGCCATCAGCGCCGCTTCGCTGCTGGCCAACGACAAGGACGTCGACGGTACGCTGCTGACCCTCAAGAGCGTGCAATCCGCCGAGCACGGCAGCGTGTCGCTGGTCAACGGGGTCGTCACCTTCACCCCGACCGCCAACTACAACGGCGAAGCGACCTTCACCTACACCGTGCAGGACGCCAACGGCGCCACCGCCGATGCGAAGGTCACGCTCTACGTCACCGCCGCGACCGATGCCTTCAACGACACCGGCTCGGTCAAGGAAGACACGCCGATCACTCTCGACGTGCTGGCCAACGATACCTTCGGCACGGCGGCGAAGACCATCACCGCCATCGACGGGAAGGCCTTCGGCAGCGACGGCACCGTGAGCGTCGAGCACGGGGTCGTGAAGCTCGGCGCCGACGGCAAGCTGACCTTCACCCCGGCCGCCGACTACCACGGTGCCGCGACCTTCACCTACACCGTCTCCTCCGGCGGCGTGAGCGAAACGGCTACAGTCAACCTCGACGTGGTGTCGACCAACGATGCCGTCAACCCGACGCTGAACGTCACGCCGAAAGGCTTCTGGACCTTCAATGAAGCGCCTGGCAGCAGCGTCACGACCAACCAGTCCACCGGTGCCAAAGGCACCCTGGCGGACAGCGACAGCGCGGGCGGGACCGGCCTGCCGACCTTCGTCACCACGCCACGCGCCGAGGGGGCCGGCAACTACATCTCGCTGAACGACACCGGCGACCGCATCAACCTCGACGCCAGCGCGACCCATGCGCTGATGGGGGCCGCGGCCACCCTCACCTTCTGGATCAAGGCGGCTGCCCAGCCAGACAGCGGCAACGATGGCGCAGGAAGATCCTGGGACCTGCCGAGCGTCATCGGCAGCGAACACAACGGTGGCGGCAACGACATCCAGTGGGGCGCGATCAACAACGCCGGCCAGATCGGGCTGGCGGTCGGCAATGCCGCTGGCGTCTACAGCACCACCTCGGTGACCGACAACCAGTGGCACAACGTGGCGATCACTCACAGCGGATCGACCGTCGACATCTACATCGACGGCGTTCTCAACGCGAGCGGATCGACCAGCGACTCGGCGTTCAACGGCCTGTACAACCAGTTGCTGTCGATCGGCGCGACCAACCGCTTCGACCTCAACGGCAGTAACGTGACCGATTTGACGGACACCAAGTACCTGACAGCCGCCCTCGACGACCTGCGGATCTACAGCGGCGTGCTGAGCGCCGGCCAGATCGCGGCGATCCACAACGTCGAGAACGGTTACGAGCACACCGCCATCGCCAACGCCTGGGGTTCGGCCGCCGACAAGCTCAGCCTGGGCCTGGCGGAAAGCGCCGGAGTGACCTCCACCACCGTCAGCGGTCTGGCCAAGGACATCGTCATCAGCGACGGCACCCACAGCCACACATCGACAGGGGTCAACGACAACGTCGACCTGACCGGCTGGACCCTGGGCTCGCTGACCCTGAGCAACACGGGTACGGAATCCGGCACCCTGGTGTTCACCGCCACCAGCACCCTGCCCAACGGCGACTCCGCCAGCACCAGCGAGTACCTGACGCTGGCCAGCGGCAACTCGGTGCTCAGCACCGGAACCTCGGGCAACGACACGCTGAAAGGCTCCGACACCCTCGCCGCGGCCGACCTGCTGCGCGGTGGAGACGGCAACGACACGCTGTATGGCTACGGTGGCGACGATCGCCTCGAAGGCGGCAACGGTAACGACACGCTGTATGGCGGTGACGGCAACGACATCCTCATCGGCGGGAAAGGCAACGATGTACTGTGGGGGGGTGCCGGTGCGGACACCTTCGTCTGGAAATCCGGCGATGCCGGCAGCATCGGGTCGCCGGCTGCCGACATCATCAAGGACTTCAGCCTGAGCCAGAAGGACAGCATCGACCTGCGCGACCTGCTGCAGGGCGAGACCACGGACTCCATCGACCACTTCCTGCAGATGAGCACGCAGAACGGCATCAGCACGCTGCTGGTCAGCACCACCGGCCAGTTCGATACCGCTGCCAGCGCCACCGCCAACACCGGCAAGGCCGACCTGACCATCCAGCTCGACGGGGTTGACCTGAGCAGCAGCAACCTGGGCGCCAACTCGTCGCAGATCATCAGCTCGCTGATTCAAAGCGAACACCTGAAGGTCGACCACTAAGCGGCGAGGTCTCCGGCAGCACCCCAGCGGGTGCTGTCGGGATCGTCCGTTCGATAACGAGGATCAGCGATGCTTTACGTGCAACGCGACATGCAGGGACAGCTGGTTCGCGTGGAGGCGGCCGATTTTCCTGGCAGAACCGAGACGCTTCCGGCGGACGATCAGGAAGTGCTGGCCTGGTATTCCAACCAGTCGGTGGAGACCAGCCTGCTGCAACTCAAGCAGAGCGACCTGGACATGATCCGGGTGCTCGACGACCTGTTGCAGTTGCTGATGATCAAGGGCGTCATTCGCCTCACCGATCTGCCGGCCGCGGCGCAGGCCAAGCTGCTCAACCGCAACCAGGCGCGTGAAGCCCTGGGCGGGTTGAACAGCCTGATCAACGAAGAAGAAGACGGGATGATCTGAACGGCACCGCCGGACGGAACGGCATGACATCCAGCGCAATGAAAAAGGACGCGACCTCGGTCGCGTCCTTTTTCATTTCAGCCTGGCAGGCGGCGATCAGTTGCTCACCCACGGCCCCGGCTCGCCGAACAGGCGGCCCTTCACGCCCTGGATGCCCATCTCGCGCAGCACCTGCAGCTCCCCCTCGGTTTCCACGCGCTCGGCGATCAAGGGCAGGTCGATGCTGTTGGCGGCGCGCTGGACGGCCTCGATGAACAGGCGCTTGTCGCTTTCCCGGTCGATATGGCGGATGTAGCTGCCATCCACTTTCAGCCAGGCGAGGCCGAGGCGCGCCAGGTTGCCAATCATGCTGAAGCGTCCGCCGAAGTGTTGCAGGCTGAGGTTGAAGCCCAGGTCATGCAGGCGCTTGTTCAGGCGCTCCAGGCCCGCCTGGTCGGGCAGACGGTTCTCTTCCAGCTCCAGGGTCAGGCGTGAACCGAAGGCGCTGTGGTGGGCCAGTTTGTCCAGCACCGCATTGAGCGCCGTCGAGTCCTCCAGCGTCGCGCCGGAGAGATTCAGGGCCAGCGATTTGTCATGGGTGGCCATTTGCGCCAGCACCAAGTCCAGCATCACCAGGTCGAGCCGGCCAGACCAGCCGAAGCGTTCGATCCAGGGCAGGAAGCGACCCGCGGGAATCAGCGCACCCTCACCGTCCTGCAACCGCGACAGCACCTTGTAATGGAGCACGCGGTCAGTCTCGTGACTGTCCACCACCGGCTGGAAGAACAGCTGGAAGCGCTTGTGCAGCAATGCCTGGTCGAGCAGCGCATGCCAGGTATGGGTCTCGTCGCCCGGCTGCGATTCGCCGGCGAGCTCCACGCAGGCCCAGCAACGCTCGCTCAGACCTTCGGCCTGGGTAAGCGCCTCGTCCACCTGGTTCAACAGCGTGGCCGGCGAGATTCCCGGGCTGAAGGGAGCCAGCCCGATACTGGCGACCGGCAACACATCGGTGACGCCCGTGGCATGCAGGCTGGCCAGCGCGCTCTCCAGGCTGCTCGCCAGTTGCTCGGCCTCCTCGCGCACCAGGCCGGGGATCAGCAAGGCGAACTCACCACCGCGGGTGCGGGCAATCAGCACGTCGCTGCGCGTCGGCGCGATCGGATGGCGCAGCAGCTCGCCGATGGCCGTCAGCAACTGGTCGGTCCGCTGGCCGCCCAGACGGGCGTTCAGCCCGGCCAGGTCGTTTACGCGCAGCAACAGCAGGTAGCCGTGGCTGGCCTGCTCCTCGGTGCCTAAGCGGCTCTGCAGCTGCATGTCGAAGTAACGCCGGTTGGCGAGACCGGTAAGGCTGTCCTGGTAAGCCTCCTCGCGCAGCTTCTCGCTGCGCAGTGCCTGCTCCTGGAACAGCGTCTTGAGCTTCTCGACCATCTGGTTCATCGCCTGCACGACCCGGCGCAGTTCCGGCGTGCGCGGCAGGTTCGGCAGGCTGAGGAATTCGCGACGGGCGATGGCGTGGGACTGTTCGACCATGTAGTCGAGCGGGCGCAGCTGACGGCGCAGGAGAAACGCGCCGAGCAGGCAACTGACGACGCCGCAGACCGCCAGCCAGGCCAGGCTGCCGAGGGCGTTGCGCCACAGCCGGGCGACGGCGAACATCGGATGGCTGACCACCTCGACCCGCGCCGCCTGCTCCCAGCCGCGGCTGACGATTGCATCGCCGCCGGCCGGTTCGAGGCCGATCAGCTTGACGAACCAGGCGGGCACCGAGGGCACGTCCGGCGTACCGCTGCGTTCGACGATCACGTTGCCGCTGGCCAGGTCGACCACGCGGATGCTCTCGTAGTAGCCGCTGTCGAAGATGGAGCTGACCATCAGCTCGACCATTGCCGGATCATCGATGTTCGGCGTCAGCGACAGGCCAAGAGCCGTCGCGGCGTCCTGCGCGTGGGAACGCAGCTGGTTGACGTACTGCTCGCGCGAGCTTTCCAAGCCAACCAGGAAACTTCCGCTGAACGCCACTACCAGGAACAGGCAGATGGCAAGCAAGAGCTGTTTGAACAGGGACATCGTTTCTCCTATTGGGGCAAGTCCGTGGGGAAACCCTCGGCTTCCATCTTCTTCAGCAGGTCCTGCCAGCGCGACAGCCGTTTGGCGTCGCCGACACGTTTGTTGCCCGCGGCGCCCTGCAACCAGAGACCGTCGGCGTTGAAGGCATAGACCGGTAGCAGATCCTTGCGTTGACTCGCCGGCCGAATGCTGTCGATCAGGTTGTCCAGCACAAGGGGCACCGCTTCGGGGGTTTCGTAATAAGTCAGCACCATGTGTGCCTGATTCAGCTTCAACGCCTTGACGTAGGTGATGCGCAGCTTCTCGCTGGGAATCCCCAGGTGACGCAGGCTCATGTACTTGGCGATGGCGAAATCCTCGCAATCGCCGCCTCCGACCCGCAGCGCCTCGACCGGCGTTGCCCAGTAGTCCTCGGTGTTCCACAGCGAGCGGTCGTCGGTGAACTCCAGCGACCGGTTGAAGAAGTCGTTCACTTCGCGCATCTGTTCATCCACCGGCTTGCCGGCCTCCGCTTCGAGCAGACGCTGCCAGGCGTTGATCCGTCCACGCCCGGCACCCAGCGGACCGTACAGCGACTCGGCGCGTTCGGTGATCAGGGAGAAATTCCAGTCCGCCTGCAGCGAACCGATCAACACGCCCAGCAGCAGACACAGCAGCGCCGTCAGCGAACAGCGCCGACGCCATGCGCAGAACCTGACGGAGCCTTTGAACACAGCCTGGATTCCCGAAAAAGTGACGCTGGCTCGCCCAGCGACCGATGGCCGCTGGGCGAACGCCTTCATGGGGGAGGAATGGTGCGGGCTGGCGGGTGAAAAGACAATGGCACTCTAGAATCACAGCGAGCACTGCTCACCGTGGCAGGCAGGCGCCGCCGCTGCGCCCGCGACCTGGCGCAGCCGCCGTCAGCGGCGCGGCATGCCATGAATCGCCCCACCCTGCGGGCGCCCGTGCGGACGCGGCCCGCCGTAGCCAGGCGGACCGTAGTGACGCGGCGGCTGGTAATAGCGCGGCGGCGGTGGCGGCCGGCGGTAATGGTGGCGCGGCAGTGCCTGACGATAACGGTAATTATCGTTGCGGAAATCCTCGCGGTAGTAATAGCGGCCATCGTTCCAGCGACGCTCGATGGGAGTAGCCCGGTAGTACTCGTAGGAGTCGTAACGCTGCACGTTGTAGCCGCCGTAGCCACCGCCACTGTAGATACGCACGCCATCGGCGTCGGCATAGGGCGAGGCGCAGCCGACCAGCGAAAGACCAATCACGGCGAACAGCAATGCTTTGAGTGACATGGGCGGCCTCCTGCGACCGCTGGAGAACCTGCTCACGAACCACGGGGGCGGCATTCGCGGGCGATTCTGGGAAAGCGTCGACGGGCGTCGACACCCGGGATTCACTCCCTGCCAGATTGGACAACAAATCTGCGATTTTGCTGTGTGACGGCGCAAAATCTTGATTTCCAGTTATGTCGTGCACCGTTAGAGAGCACGACTGGCGACCTGCCCGTTCCGTGGAAACCCGGCGAAACGCCCAGCCCGTGCCGATCGCCCCCAGGTTGGCACGTCATTCGCTTTGACCTTGGAGTGCAGGAGCTGCCCAGGACACCGGGTACGGCACCACAATTTGCAAATAGCCGACTAGGGTTCCGGCTCGCCACCTTCGGGTGCGACGAGTGTCTGGTCCGAGAGTTGGCGACCTCCAGTCGAGGTTACACGGCGGGATAAAAGCCCGGGAGAACGCGCGCCCTCAACGCTGAGGGGATAGATCGCGCAGCTCCTGCCCGCCCCGAAACGAACTGGAGGTTACATGCACGATCCCCGCTCAATCGCCTTCCTCGTTGCCCGGCACCCGGGCGCCACGGCTCACATCGCGCTGCGTTCCGCCACCCACGGCGGCAGGCGCTGATGCACGCGCCCGCCCGACGACGCCCCGCTTCCCGCACGAGGACACGCCCATGCGCCTGATCAACCGCTACCCGGATCGGCCCAGCCGGCTGCTCCTGGTGCTCATGCCGTTCGCCCTGGTGTTGCTGGTGTACTTCATCGGCTCGGCGGACAGGCTCGCGGAAAACCCCAACGACAAGCTGCTGCCCAGCGCCGCGCAGATGGTCGATGCCGTCCACCGGCTGGCTTTCGAAGCGGACAAGCGCTCCGGCGACTACCTGTTCTGGGGCGATACCCTGTCCAGCCTGCAACGCCTCGGCATGGGCCTGGGCATCGCCGCGCTGGTCGGCCTGTGCCTGGGCATCGCCGCCGGTAGCCTGCCGCTGTTCGGCGCACCGCTGTCGCCACTGATCGGCGTGCTGTCGATGGTGCCGCCGCTGGCGATCCTGCCGATCCTGTTCATCGTCTTCGGCCTAGGCGAACTGTCCAAGGTGATGCTGATCGTGATCGGCGTCGCCCCGGTGCTGGCCCGGGACCTCGAACAGCGCGCCCGCGAGATCCCCAGCGAACTGCTGGTCAAGGCACAGACCCTGGGCGCCACCACCTGGACGCTGATCCTCCGGATAATCCTGCCGCAGTTGCTGCCGCGCCTGCTGATCGCCCTGCGCCTGGCGCTCGGCTCGGCCTGGCTGTTCCTCATCGCGGCCGAGGCGATCGCCTCCACCGATGGCCTCGGCTACCGGATCTTCCTGGTGCGCCGCTACCTGGCGATGGACGTGATCCTGCCCTATGTCGCCTGGATCACCCTGCTCGCCTGGCTGATGGACCTCGGCCTCAAGCACCTCACCCGACTGGCCTTTCCCTGGTACGAAGGGGGCCGGGCATGATCGAAGTACGCAATCTGTGGAAGCAGTACGGCGACCAGACCGTGCTCGAGCGCATCAACCTGACCATCAAGGAAGGCGAGTTCTGCTCCCTGGTCGGCGCCTCCGGCTGCGGAAAGTCGACCTTCCTGCGCATGCTGCTCGGCCAGGAACGGCCCTCGCGTGGCGAAATCCTACTCGACGGCAAACCCCTGGCGGATGAGCCGGACAGCAGCCGCGGCGTGGTTTTCCAGCGCTACTCGGTGTTCCCGCACCTGTCGGTGCTGGACAACGTCGCCCTCGGCCTTGAACTGCCGCGCGCGCCCCTGCTCGGCCGCCTGCTCGGCAGTGCCAAGGCCGAAGCCCGCGAACAGGCGCGCCAGCTGTTGCAGCGCGTCGGCCTCGGGCATGCGCTGGAGAAGTACCCGGCGCAGCTCTCCGGCGGCATGCAGCAGCGTCTGGCGATCGCCCAGGCGCTGATCATGAAACCGCGCGTGCTGCTCCTCGACGAACCTTTCGGCGCGCTCGATCCGGGCATCCGCAAGGACATGCACGCGCTGTTGCGCGAGCTCTGGCAGGAAACCCGGCTGACCGTGTTCATGGTCACCCACGACCTCAACGAAGGCTTCAGCCTGGCCAGCCGCGTGCTGGTCTTCGACAAGCTGCGCGTCGATCCGCACGAACCGGGCGCCTATGGCGCGCGCATCACCTACAACATCCCGCTCAGCCGCCGCCGCGAACCGGTGTCGCTGGCTGCAGTGGTCACGTCGCCCGGCGCTTCAGCCGCGGCCCTGATCCCGAGGTAATCGCCATGACTTCGAGCTTGCCCCTGCGTCCCGCCCTCTACCAGGAAACCGTTCCGGGCGGCGGCCACACCTCCTTCGTGCTCAAGCGCGGCCAGCTGCTGCGCATCACCGATCTCGAAGGCGGCGCCAACGTCAGCCTGATGCTGCTCAACGCGGCCGAGAAGAGCGAACGGCTGAACCTGCCGGACACCCTCAAGTGCCAGCACACCGCCAAACTGACCACCGGCCACTGCCTGTACTCGGACATGGGCCGCGTGCTGGCGGCGATCACCGCCGATACCTGCGGCTGGCACGACAGCTTCGGCGGCCTGCTCAACGCCGCCGAGGTGAAAGAGAAGTACGGCGAAGGCCGTTACCAGGAACTGCGCAACGGCTTCTTCCGCAACGGCGTGGACAACCTGCTGGTGGAAATGGGCAAGTGGAACCTCGGCCTGGCCGACCTGCTGATGGTGCTCAACCTGTTCAGCAAGGTCAGCGTCGATGCCGAGGGCTACTTCCATTTCGAGGCGGAGAACTCCAAGGCCGGCGACTACATCGAGCTGTACGCGCCGATGGACTGCCTGGCGGTGCTCACCGCCCTGCAACATCCGATGGACCCGAACCCCGAGTACGCGCCCAAACCAGTCCAGCTGAGCTGGAGCCAGGTCGCCAGCGATGGCATCAGCGTGCTCTGTCGCACGTCGCGCCCGGAAAACGGCCGCGGCTTCCACAACACCGAACGTCTGTACCTCTGAGGGCTGCCGCCATGTCCCTGACCACCAGCGAAAAACATTCCGACGCCGCCACCCGCACCTACATCCCGGCGGGCGAACCGAGCCTGACCGAGCTGAAAGCCGGGCAGACCCTGCGCATCCACGACCTGGAAGGGAACCAGGCGGTCGACACGCTGTTCTTCAGCGCGCGCAACCCGCGCGAGCGCTACGACGCCCAGCGCACGCTGCGCAAGCAGAACCGCGTCTACCTCACTACCGGCACGGTGCTCTGGTCCAACCTCGGCAACCCGATGCTGACCATCGTCGCCGACACCTGCGGCCGCCACGACACCCTCGGCGGCGCCTGCGCGCAGGAAAGCAACACCGTGCGCTACGCCCTCAACAAGCGCTACATGCACAGCTGCCGCGACAACTTCCTGCGCGCCAGCCTGCACGACGGCCGCCTGAGCAAGCCGGACATCGCGCCGAACATCAACTTCTTCATGAACGTCCCGGTGACCCCGGAAGGCGGGCTGACCTTCGAGGACGGCATCTCCGCACCGGGCAAATACGTCGAACTGCGCGCCGAGATGGACGTGATCGTGCTGATCTCCAACTGCCCGCAGCTGAACAACCCGTGCAACGGCTGGAACCCCACGGCGGCCGAGCTGCTGGTCTGGGAGTGACGCAACGTCTGGAAAGGACAACCGGAGGATGGGTTGAGCCCGCGATACCCATCGCTTTCCAACGGCGGTCCTGCTGGGTACTGCTTCGCCCGACCCAGCCTCCGAATACGCAACGCCCTGACCGTCCGAAAGGGATGAGGAAATACAGAGATACCACCCACCACGGACGACCGTGGTGTCAACCGAATAGCGGCGGGACGCCCCGCCCCTTCATGGGGAACACCTCATGTTCAGCACGCTGCTGATCGCCAACCGCGGCGCGATCGCCTGCCGCATCCTGCGAACCCTGCGCACGCTGCAGGTGCGCGGCGTCGCCGTGTACTCGGAAGCCGACGCCGCCAGCCTGCACATCAGTCAGGCCGACGAAGCCTTCAGCCTCGGCGAAGGCCCTGCGGCCGGCACCTATCTGGACGTCGCCAAGCTGCTCGACATCGCCAAACGCAGCGGCGCCCAGGCGATCCATCCCGGCTACGGCTTCCTCTCCGAAAACGCGGCGTTCGCCGAAGCCTGCGAGGCCGCCGGCATTGCATTCGTCGGGCCGACGCCCGAACAACTGCGCGTGTTCGGCCTCAAGCACACCGCCCGCGCGCTGGCCAGGCAGCACGGCGTGCCAATGCTCGAAGGCACTGAGCTGCTGGAAAACCTCGACGCCGCGCTCAGCGCCGGCGAGCAGGTCGGCTACCCGGTGATGCTGAAAAGCACGGCCGGCGGCGGCGGCATCGGCATGCGCGTGTGCCGCTCGGCGCAGGAACTGGCCGATGCATTCGACGCGGTGAAGCGCCTCGGGCAGAACAACTTCAGCGACTCGGGCGTATTCATCGAGAAATACATCCAGCGGGCCCGCCATCTGGAAGTCCAGGTGTTCGGCGACGGCCAGGGCGAAGTCATCGCCCTCGGCGTGCGCGACTGCTCGGTGCAGCGGCGCAACCAGAAGGTGCTGGAAGAAACCCCGGCACCCAACCTGCCGGCCGGCATGGCCGACGAGCTCTGCGCGGCGGCGATCAAGCTGGCCAAAGCGGTGAATTACCGCAGCGCCGGCACCGTCGAATTCGTCTACGACAGCAAGGCCGAGCGCTTCTACTTCCTCGAAGTGAACACCCGCCTGCAGGTCGAGCACGGCGTCACCGAACAGGTCTGGGGCGTCGACCTGGTGCGCTGGATGATCGAGCTGGCGGCCGGCGACCTGGCGCCGCTGGGCGAACTGACGAAGCACCTGAAACCCGGCGGCCACGCCATCCAGGCGCGTCTGTATGCCGAAGACCCGGGCCGCGACTTCCAGCCCAGCCCCGGCCTGCTCACCGCCGTGGACTTCCCCAAGGCCGACGGCAAGGCCCTGCGTATCGACACCTGGGTCGAGGCCGGTTGCGAGATTCCGCCCTACTTCGACCCGATGATCGCCAAGCTCATCGCCTGGGCACCGACCCGCGAGGCCGCCAGCGCCGGGCTCGACCGGGCGCTGGCCGACACGCGGCTGTACGGCGTGGAATCCAACCGCGACTACCTGCGGCAGATCATCGAAGACGTGCCCTTCGCCAGCGGCTCGCCCTGGACCCGCTGCCTGGAAAGCCTGGTCTACCGGGCCAACACCTTCGAGGTGCTCTCCGCCGGCACCCAGACCACCGTGCAGGACTTCCCCGGTCGCCTCGGCTACTGGGCGGTCGGCGTGCCGCCGTCGGGGCCGATGGACGACCGCGCGCTGCGCCTGGGCAATCGCCTGCTGGGCAACGACGAAGGCGCCGCCGGCCTGGAAATCACCATGAGCGGCCCGCTGCTGCGCTTCAACACCGACGCCGTGGTGGCGGTGACCGGCGCGCCGATCCCACTGAGCGTGGATGGCGTCGAACGCTCGATGAACACCGCGCTGCTGATCAAGGCCGGCAGCACGCTGAGCCTCGGCACCCTCGCCGGCAGCGGCGCGCGCGCGTACCTGACCCTGCGTGGCGGTCTGCAGGTACCGGAATACCTGGGCAGCAAAAGCACCTTCACCCTCGGCCAGTTCGGCGGCCACGCGGGCCGCGCCCTGCGCGCCGGCGACGTACTGCACCTTCCGGCCCTGAGCGACGCCGGCAACGGCGCGCAGCTGCCTGCCGAGCTGTGCCCCGCCCTGCCCGCCGTGCGCGAAATCCGCGTGATCTACGGCCCGCACGGTGCGCCGGAATACTTCACTCCGGCCTACATCGACACCTTCCTCGCCACCCATTGGGAAGTGCACTTCAACTCCAGCCGCACCGGCGTGCGCCTGATCGGCCCGAAACCGGAATGGGTGCGCGACAGCGGCGGCGAAGCCGGCCTGCATCCGTCGAACATCCACGACAACCCCTACGCCATCGGCGCGGTGGATTTCACCGGCGACATGCCGGTGATCCTCGGCCCGGACGGCCCGAGCCTGGGTGGTTTCGTCTGCCCGGTGACCATCATCGAGGCCGATCTCTGGCAGCTCGGCCAGCTCAAGGCCGGCGACAGGCTGCGTTTCGTTCCGGTGAACATCGAGACCGCCCGCGAACTGGCCAAGGCGCGCAAGGCGGAAGTCGCCGGGCTGGAAGCGATCGCGGTGAACTGGAAGCCGATCCCGCTGGAACCGCCGGTGATCCTCGACATCGGCAGCCAGGACAAGCGCCTGGTCGCCCGCCTCTCCGGCGACACCCACCTGCTGCTGGAAATCGGCCAGCCGGAACTGGACCTGGTGCTGCGCTTCCGCGGCCATGCGCTGATGCAGGCGCTGGAAGCCAAGAGCCTGAAGGGAGTAGTCGACCTAACCCCCGGCATCCGCTCGCTGCAGGTGCACTACCAGCCGGAAACCCTGTCGCTGGCGAACCTGCTGGCGGTGGTGATCGGCGAGTGGGATGCGGTGTGCAACACCCGTGACCTCAAGGTGCCGTCGCGCATTGTCCACCTGCCGCTGTCCTGGGACGATCCGGCGTGCCAGCTGGCCATCGACAAGTACATGACCACCGTGCGCAAGGACGCGCCCTGGTGCCCGAGTAACCTGGAGTTCATTCGCCGGATCAACGACCTGCCGAACCTCGACGAGGTCTACCGCACGGTATTCGACGCCAGCTACCTGGTGATGGGCCTGGGCGATGTCTACCTCGGCGCGCCGGTGGCCACGCCGCTGGACCCGCGCCACCGCCTGGTCACCACCAAGTACAACCCGGCGCGCACCTGGACCGCGGAGAACTCGGTGGGCATCGGCGGCGCCTACCTGTGCGTGTACGGCATGGAAGGCCCCGGCGGTTACCAGTTCGTCGGCCGCACCCTGCAGATGTGGAACCGCTACCGCGAAGTCGGCGCCTTCCACGGCAAACCCTGGCTGCTGCGCTTCTTCGACCAGATTCGCTTCTATCCGGTGGGGGCCGAGGAGCTGCTGCAGATCCGCCGCGACTTCCCGCTCGGGCGCTTCGACCTGCGCATCGAGGACAGTGAGCTGGCCCTGGCCGATTACCAGGGCTTCCTCAACGAGGAAGCCGAGGGCATCGACGCCTTCCGCACCCGGCAACGCGCTGCCTTCGACGCCGAACGCCAGCGCTGGATCGCCTCCGGCCAGGCCCACTACGAAAGCGAGGAAGTGGTCGCCGAGCTGGGCGACGACGCCCCGCTTGCGGCCGGCCTGCACAGCATCGACAGCCACATCGCCGGCAACCTCTGGCAGGTGCAGGTCGAGGAAGGCAGCGCGGTGAAAGCCGGCGACGTGCTGGTGATCCTCGAGTCGATGAAGATGGAAATCCCGCTCACTGCCCCGCGCGATGGCGTGGTCCGCGAAGTCCGCGTGCAACCCGGCTCGCCGGTCCGCGCCGGGCAGCGCGTGGTGGTGCTCGAAGAGGCCTGAAACCGATCCGGGAGGCGGCTGGGAACACACCCTCCGCCCCGAAACTCACAGACGCGCGGCGCCGTAGGGTGCGCCGCGCGCACCAACCGAACCTGCGGTGCGCACGGCGCACCCTACGAGGGAACTGCGATGACCCACGAATTCGACCTGCGCCTCGGCGCTCTGAAAACCGCCTATGCCGAAGGCCGCCTGAAGCCGCGCCAGCTGATCCTCGCGCTGCGCGAAAAAGCCGCCGCGCTGAACCCGGAATTCAACCTGTTCATCCACCTGCTCAGCGTGGAAGAACTGGAGCCCTACCTCGCCGCACTGGACGGCAAGGCCCCCGACAGCCTGCCGCTGTTCGGCGTGCCCTTCGCGCTGAAGGACAACATCGACCTCGCCGGCATTCCCACCACCGCCGCCTGCCCGGCCTTCGCCTACACGGCGGAGCGCTCGGCGACGCTGGTCGAGCAACTGATCGCCCTTGGCGCGGTGCCGATCGGCAAGACCAACCTCGACCAGTTCGCCACCGGCCTCAACGGCACCCGCTCGCCCTACGGCGAATGCCGCAACAGCGTGCACCCGGACTACCCGTCGGGCGGTTCCAGCGCCGGCTCCTCGCTGGCCGTGGCGCTGGGCGTGGCGAGCTTCTCGCTGGGCACCGACACCGCCGGCTCCGGCCGCGTGCCGGCGGCGCTGAACAACCTGGTCGGGCTGAAGGCGACCAAGGGCCTGGTGTCCACCGCCGGCGTGGTGCCGGCCTGCCGCACCCTGGACGTGGTCAGCTTCTTCACCGCCAGCGCCCGCGAAGCCAGCCAGCTGCTCGCCCTGACCGCCGCCCTCGACCCGCGCGACGCCTACAGCCGCGCCAACCCGCTGTGGAACGACGGCAGCGCCTTCGGCAAGCCACGTCCGTTCCGTTTCGGCGTGCCGACCCAGCTGGAGTTCCTCGGCTGCACGGAAAGCCCGGCGCTGTTCGCCGAGGCCGTCGCCAGCCTGGAAGCCCTCGGCGGCACCCCGGTGGCGCTGGACTTCGCGCCCTTCCTCGAGGCCGCACGCCTGCTCTATGAAGGCCCGTGGGTCGCCGAGCGCTACAGCGTCGCTGGCGAGCTGATGGAGAAGGACCCGGAAGCCGTGCTGCCGGTGATCCGCGCCGTGCTGGCCAAGGCGCCAGGCGCCACGGCAGTCGAGGCGTTCCGTGCGCAGTACCGCCTGCAGGAGCTCAAGGCGATCTGCGACAAGGCGCTCGAGAATCTGGATTGCGTGCTGACGCCAAGCATTCCGCGCCCGGTGACGCTGGCCGAACTGCACGCCGAACCGGTCGCGCGCAACTCCGACCTCGGCTACTACACCAACTTCATGAACCTGCTGGACTACGCGGCCGTCGCCGTGCCGAGCGCCTTCATGGCCAACGGTTTGCCGTGGGGCGTGACACTGTTCGGCCGCGCCTTCACCGACCAGTACCTGCTCGGCATCGCCGACGCACTGCAGGGCGAACGCGACCTGCCGCTGGTGGGTGGGTGGACGCTGGAAGCCGCAGTCCCGTCCACGCCGGCACGCAATGACAGGGCCCGCGTGGTGGTCTGCGGCGCGCACCTGGACGGCCTGCCGCTGAACTGGCAACTGCGCAAGCGCGGTGGCCGGTTGCTGCAGACCACCCACAGCTCGCCTGACTACCAGCTCCATGCACTGGCCGGCGGCCCGCCGTTCCGCCCGGGCATGGTGCGGGTCGCCGAGGGCGGCGTGGCGATCGAAGTGGAAGTCTGGGAGCTGCCGAGCGCCGAGCTGGGCTCCTTCCTCACCGGCATCCCCGCGCCACTCGGCCTGGGCAAGGTGCAACTGGCCGACGGCAGCTGGGAAACCGGTTTCATCTGCGAGCCCTATGGCCTGCAAGGCGCCACCGACATCACCTCGTTCGCCGGCTGGCGCGCCTACATGAAGAGCCGCTGACTCCGGCGCGACCGCGCGCCTCCCGGCGCGTGACGCCCCGGCGGCGCCACGCTAGCATGGCGGCGCGTTCAACCAGGCCCGCCGTCCATGCCGCTGACCACCGATTCCGGCGCTCGCGCCGCATCTTCCGTCGATCCCGCTCGCTGCCCGTTGTGCGGGCAAGCCAACCGCTGCGCGCAGAGCGACCCGGCGACCCGCGAGCTGCCCTGCTGGTGCTTCTCCACGCCGGTTTCGCCACGCGCCCTCGAGCGCCTGCCGGAAGAGGCACGCGACAAAGCCTGCCTGTGCCCGTACTGCGCTGCGCTCGACGAGCCGGGCTGACGCGTGCGTCTGGATCGTTTTCTCGCCAACCTGCCGCAACTCAACCGTCAGCAGACCCGGCGCCTGCTGGTGGAACGGCGCGTGCGGGTCGACGGCGAGCCGGTTACCGATGGCCGTCACGAGGTGCGTGTGTTCAGTCGCATCGAGCTGGACGATGAACTGCTGCAGGCCGGCAAGCCGGCGCGCTACTTCATGCTGCACAAGCCGGTCGGCTGGGTCAGCGCCACCGAGCATGACGAACATCCCACGGTCCTCGACCTGCTGAACGAGCCGGACAAGCACGAGCTGCACCTGGCCGGACGCCTCGACCTCAACACCACCGGGCTGCTGCTGATCACCAATGACGGCCGGTGGTCGAGACGACTGACCCAGCCGCAGACGCACCTGCCCAAGGTCTACCGTGTCGAGACCGGAGAGCCGATCCAGGAGGAATACGTCGGGGCGTTCGCCCGCGGCCTGTATTTCCGCTTCGAGAACCTCACCACCCGCCCCGCCGGGCTGCGGATTCTCGACAGCCACCATGCGCTGCTGACGCTGGTCGAGGGGCGCTACCACCAGGTCAAGCGCATGTTCGGTCACTTCCAGAACCCGGTGCTGCGCCTGCACCGGCAGAGCATCGGGCCGCTGCAGCTGGACCCGGCGCTGGCCGAAGGTGCCTACCGCGCACTGCGCGCGGATGAACTGCAGGCGCTCCAGCGCGCGGTGGCAGACGCCTCGTCGGCCGACGGCCTGGCGGATGGCATCCAACCGGACTAGTCGCCTGATGCGAGACGCCCAGCCGCAGGCAAGCCACCACGGGCTTCAGCAAATCCCAGCCTGAAAAGACGCGACGACCAGGCCGCACAGGCCGCTTTTCGCGCACGGCCGGGACGCGCGCCAACGCCCCGCAGGCCGCCAACCACGGTGCATGCAGCCACCCGTCCGAGCCGATAGGTGGCAGTTGGCCGTTACCGGGAAACGGCGCATGCTCTGGCTCGCAGCTGTCCCGGTTCGCGGCACGTCCAGCCTTTTCTGGCGGGAACCCCGAACGCCATCTGCGTCTTCGGTCCAGACTTAACTGAATGCCTCGTCAGCCCTTGCTCCCGCCAGCAACGGGCCGTTTGTGGTAAGGGGTAGATGGCCATGGGTTTCTGCTCGATCCGCAACGCCGCAGGCGCCCCTACGCCTATTCCTCACGTCCGGGCGATCGCCAGCATGAGCCGCAGGCATATTTTCAAAACCGCCGAACGTTATTGCGAGAAACCGGGTCAATTTCCGTCGCGGGATACGGGTGTTACGCACGACACGCAGTCCGGGGATAAAAATGCGCAAAGGATGGGGCTGGTATGAAGAAGTCTGATAGCGAGATCACCAAGATCGCATTCGTTTTCGTGCCCATGGTTCTGCAACCGCTGCTGAACTTCCTCTTCCTGATCCTCGTGGCCAAGCATTCTTCGCTGGAGGAATACGGCTCGCTGGCGCTGAGCATGGTGCTGGTGTCGGTGGTGGTCGGCTTCTCGGATTTCGGCCTGCGCGATTACCTGCTGAGCAAGGGAGCCATCGCCAAGGGCCTTTCCAGCGGCGAGAACCTTTTTCTGCCGGCGACCGTGGGCTACCTGATTCTGGTCATGGCCACGATGTTCTACCTGGGCAAGGTCGGCGGCACCAATGCGTCCTACTACCTGCTGATCTGCTTTCTGCCCGAGGCGCTGGCCTTCGCCGTCCTGCAGCGCTGCCTGTTCTTTCACTACCAGCGCCAGGACCGACTGGTGCGCTTCTCGTCGCTGGACTCGATCTTCAAATCGCTGCCCTTCGCGGTGAAGATCGGCGTCTTCCTGCTCACCGGCAACCTGATCCTTTCCGTGGCGCTCGGCGCGAGCGTGGCGATGGTGGCCTACCTGGCCTGGTTCTACCTGCGCTGCATCCGTGAGCCGGGTTTCTTCGCCGCCAATACCCAAGTCTTAGCGACGCTGGGCAAGATGATGACGCTGTGGCGCTCCTGGCTGCCGTTCACCATTTCCTTCTTCGCCTTCTTCCTCTACTTCGGCGCGGACCGGATTCTCATCGAGGCCCTCCTCGACTCCGAGCACCTGGCGATCTACGCCGCCGCCACCTCGTTCATCGCCATCGGCCAGATCGCCGTCACCGCCTTCTGGTCGCTGTACATGCCGCGCATCTCCCGCGGCTACAACGAACTCGGCCAGCGCAAGTTCATCGTGCTCGCCTTCGGCCTGTCGCTGGCCATGTTCGCCGCGTACCAGATCTTCGCCCTGTTCCTGTTCCACCTGTTCTATCCGAACACCTACGCCGGCGCCTCGCTGATCCTCAAGATCATGGCCTGCTTCTTCATTTTCCGGCTGGTCAACGTGGTGTTCGAGATGTACTGGGTGGCCAAGGAGCGCTACGCGATCTTCGTCAAGATGCGGGTATTCTGCGGGCTGCTCAGCGTCGGCCTGAACTGGATCTTCATCCCGGTGTTCGGGCTGATCGCGCCCGCGGTCATCGTGGTCCTCTGCGAACTGACGCTGACGCTGTTCATTCTCGTCGCCGAGTACCGCTGGAAAGCCCTGCCCGTCGCGGAATTCCAGGAAACGCCGGTGGAAATCCTGCCGGCGGCCATACCGCTCGAGGTCAACGCAGAATCGCCGCCGGGCGCGATCGCCAGCAACACCTTCGTCGAGCAGACGGTGCTGGGCTCCGGCCGGCCTGGCACCTGACCCGCCCCGCCGCTCAGCGACGGCTGCGCAGCGCGCGTTCGCGCAGGTAGTCCACCAGTTCGTCCTGCTTGCCGGCGAATTCGATGCGCTCGGCCTTGCTCTCGCGCTGGAAGGCGTACATCGGATCGTAGTACTCGCGCAGAAGCCCCTCGATCCAGCCACGGTGCAGGTCCACCGCGCCGCTGCGGCGCTGCTCGTCGAGCGCCGCCTGCATGATCGCCAGCAAGCGCTGGTAGCGCTCGCCGCCGAGGCGCTTGTGGATGTTGCCCAGGCTCTCCAGCAGCCGTGCGGCATATTGCTCGAAGCCGGCCTCGCCCTGCAGGTCGACGAATTCGGCGCACAGATCGACCACGTAATCGCGCAGGATGCGCTCCACCCGGTCGTCGAACGCATCCTCCAGCCAGACCAGCGGGAACCCCTGCATGCCCTGGTGCAGTTCCAGCGGCAGCGCGCAGCGACCGATCATCCGCCCCTCGTCCTCGACCACGAACTGTTCGATGCCGGCGGCGCGCTTCTTCAGTACGTCGACGGCCAGGCGGTTCTCGAAATCGATGTTCGACGGCTGCCCGGTGGCGCGCTTGCCGAAGCTGGAGCCGCGGTGGTTCGCGTGGCCCTCAAGGTCGAGGCTGTTGTCCAGCCGGGCGATGACGTCGGTCTTCCCGGTCCCGGTCAGGCCGCCGACGACGACGAACGCGCACTGCTCCAGCGCCTCGCGGGTGGTTTCGAGGAGAAAGGTACGCATCGCCTTGTAGCCGCCGACCACCCTCGGATAGGCGATGCCCGCCTCGCTCTGCAGCCACTGCTGGACGATCTGCGAGCGCAACCCTCCGCGGAAACAGTACAGGTAGCCCTGCGGGTTGGCCTGGGCGAACGCCGCCCAGCGGGCGATGCGCTCGGCCTTGGTGGCGCCGGAAACCAGCTGGTGACCCAGCTCGATGGCGGCCTGCTGGCCGTGCTGCTTGTAGCAGGTGCCGACGCGCTGGCGCTCGACATCGGTCATCAGCGGCAGGTTGACGGCGCCGGGGAAGGCGCCCTTGTCGAACTCGACCGGTGCGCGGGCGTCCATCATCGGCAGGTCGTTGAGGAAGATTTCGCGGTAGTCGGCGCTGTTGTCTCGCATCAGCAGACCTCGACCGCGTAACGCTGTCGCTCGACCAGCTCACCGATCGGCGCCAGGTCCAGCCCGAGCTCGGCGGCAACGGCGAGGAACTCTGCTTCCCCCTCGGCACTCACCGCCACCAGCAGGCCGCCGCTGGTCTGCGGGTCGCAGAGCAGGTGCTGCTGCTCCTCGCTGAGCACGCCGATGCGCTCGCCGTAGCTTTCGTAATTGCGCAGGGTGCCGCCGGGCACACAGCCTTCGGCGAGGTAGTGCTCAACGCCGGGCAGCCGCGGGACCCGGGCGTACTCCAGACGCGCGCTGAGCCCGCTGCCGTCGGCCATCTCCACCAGGTGGCCGAGCAGGCCGAAGCCAGTGACGTCGGTCATCGCAGTGACCCCGGCCAGCTTGCCGAAGCGGCTGCCGGGCTTGTTCAGCGTGCACATCCAGTCGCGCGCCAGGCCGACGTCCTCGGCACGCAGCCTGGCCTTCTTCTCGGCGGTGGTGAGGATGCCGATGCCCAGCGGCTTGGTCAGGTAGAGGCGGCTGCCGACGCGGGCGGTGTCGTTGCGCTTCATGTGGCGCTTGTCCACCACGCCGGTGACGGCGAGGCCGAAGATGGGCTCGGGCGCATCGATAGAGTGCCCGCCGGCCAGCGGAATTCCGGCGGCGTCGCACACCGCGCGGCCGCCGCGGATTACCTCGCGCGCTACTTCCGCAGGCAGCAGGTTGACCGGCCAGCCGAGGATGGCGATGGCCATCAGCGGATCGCCGCCCATGGCGTAGATGTCGCTGATCGCATTGGTCGCGGCGATGCGGCCGAAGTCGAACGGATCGTCGACGATCGGCATGAAGAAGTCGGTGGTGGAAACCACGCCGCGCGCCTCATCCAGCGCGTAGACCGCCGCGTCGTCGCGCGACGCGTTGCCGACCCAGAGCTTCGGGTCGAGGTTTTGCGCGCCGCTGCCGGCGAGGATCACTTCCAGGACCTTGGGAGAAATCTTGCAGCCGCAACCGGCGCCGTGGCTGTACTGGGTCAGACGAATCGGCTCGCTCATGGGGTTACCTCGGGACTGTGGCGGCGGATTCTAGCAAAGCGGGCCGCGCCTGCCCGCGTCGCTCCATCGGTTCACGCCTTGAGCCTGGAGGCCGATGCACGCAGACAGGGACAACGCTCGCGACCCGGTGCCGCCATGGCGGCACGGCGAAACCGTGAATCCATGGAGGACACCAAGCGCTGGAGTTCGAAACGCTAGCAGTCGGCGCCCAGCCGCGCGGACAACGGCTCGCAACGACCATCCGTCGAGCGAAACTGCTGACAATCGCTGGCAGTCACAGTCATCCTTCTTATAATCGCCGCCACCGCGATCCGCCGCGAAGCATGCTGCGGCATCTCTTTCCTTTTTCCGCCATTGAACCGGAGAACTCCCATGCTCAAGCGATCCCTCGCGCTCGCCGCCGGCTTTGCCCTGTCCCTGACCGCCACCCTCGCCAGCGCCGCCGACGTGCTGCGCGTCAGCGCGATTCCGGACGAAGCCCCCACCGAACTGCTGCGCAAGTTCAAGCCGCTGGGCGAGTACCTGGAGAAGCAGATCGGCATGAAGGTCGAGTTCGTCCCGGTCGCCGACTATCCGGCGGTGGTCGAAGCGCTTGCCACCGATCGCCTGGACATGGCCTGGCTCGGCGGCTTCACCTTCGTGCAGGTGCACCTGAAAGCCAAGGACGCCATTCCGTTGGTGCAGCGCGAGCAGGATGCGCAGTTCACCAGCAAATTCATCAGCGCCGATCCGGCGGTGAAATCCCTCGCCGATCTCAAGGGCAAGACCTTCGCCTTCGGCTCCATCTCGTCCACCTCCGGCAGCCTGATGCCGCGCTACTTCATGCTGCAGGACGGCATCAAGCCGGAAACCTACTTCAGCCGCGTGGCCTACTCCGGCGCGCATGACGCCACCGCCGCCTGGGTCCAGGCCGGCAAGGTCGACGCTGGCGTGCTCAATGCGAGCGTCTGGCAGAAGCTGGTGGACAGCGGCAAGGTCGACACCAGCAAGGTGCACGTCTTCGCCACCACGCCCAGCTATTACGACTACAACTGGACCGTGCGCGGCAGCCTCGACCCGGCCATCACCGCCAAGCTGAAGGCCGCCTTCCTCGCCCTCGACCCGGCCGTCCCGGAGCAGAAGGCCATCCTCGACCTGCAGGCGGCCAGCCGCTTCATCGAAACCAGCCCGGACAACTACAAGGGCATCGAGGAAGCCGCGCGCGCCGCCGACCTGCTGAAATGACTCTGCGCCTCACCCAGGCCGGCCTGCAGCATCGCGACGGCAGCCACGCCCTACGTGGCGTGGACCTGAGCATCGAAGCCGGCGAACGGGTCGCCATCATCGGCCCGTCCGGCGCCGGCAAGTCGAGCCTGCTGAATTTGCTGGGCACCGCCACGTCGCCCAGTTCGGGGCGGCTTGAGGTGCTCGGCCAGCAGCCGTGGCAGCTGTCCGGCCGCCAGCGGCAGAAGCTGCGCGCACGCATCGGCCTGATCCACCAGGCGCCACCCCTGCCGCCGCGTCAGCGGGTGGTCACCGCGGTGCTGGCGGGCAAACTCGGCCAGTGGGGGCTAGGCAAAAGCCTGCTCAACCTGCTGTATCCGCTGGACATTCCCGGCGCCTGCGGGCAACTGGCGAAGCTGGATCTGGCGGACAAACTGTTCGCCCAGTGCCAGCAACTGTCCGGCGGCCAGCTACAGCGGGTCGGCATCGCCCGCGTGCTGTACCAGGCGCCGGAGTTGCTGCTGGCCGACGAGCCGGTGTCGGCGATGGACCCGGTGCTGGCCGACCACACGCTGTCGGTGCTCTGCCGACATGCAGGCGAGCATGGCGTGACGCTGGTCGCCAGCCTGCATACGGTGGAACTGGCGCTGGCGCACTTCCCCCGGGTGATCGGCCTGCGCGAAGGACGAATCGTCTTCGACCGCCCCGCCGCGGAGGTCGACCGAAGTTTGCTCGACGCCCTCTATGCCAACGAGCAATTGCTCCCGCCGGCCCCACCGCACGTCGGGGCGGCGGCCGTACAGATTCCCCGATGCTGAAGACTGCCGAACGCGACCCCGCCGCCCTGCCGCGCCTGCTGATCGCGCTGCTGGCCATTGTCCTGCTGTGGCCGGGCGTGCGCCTGAGCGAACTGGACCTCGGGGTATTCCTGCAGTCCGGCAGCAGCGAGGTCGGCCGCTTCCTCGCCGGTTTCTGGCCGCCGGCGCGGGATGCCGAGTTTCTGCAGATCCTGCTCGACGCCACCCTGCAGACCCTGGCCATCGCCACCGCAGGGATGACCCTGGCGCTGCTCATCGCATTGCCCGCCAGCCTGGTGGCCAGCCGCGCGTTGTCGCTGTCCGCCGCGGTGCGCGGCGGCCAGCCGCTGTGGTGGGCGCAGTTGCTGCGCTGGCCGGTGCGCGGTCTGCTGATCTTCCTGCGCAGCGTGCCGGAGATCGTCTGGGCGCTGCTGTTCGTGCGCGCCGTCGGCCTCGGCCCCACGGCCGGCGTTCTGGCCATCGCCATCACCTACAGCGGCATGCTCGGCAAGGTCTATGCGGAAATCTTCGAGTCGGTGGACCAGCGCCCGGCCCAGGCCCTGATGCAGGCTGGCAGCGGTCGGCTGACGGCCTTCCTCTATGGCGTACTGCCGAATGCCGCGGCGGAAATGCTCTCCTACAGCGTCTACCGCTGGGAGTGCGCGATCCGCGCCTCGGTGGTGATGGGCTTCGTCGGCGCCGGCGGCCTCGGCCAGCAGATCGATCTCTCGCTGCGCATGTTCGCCGGCGGCGAAGTCGCCAGCATCCTGCTGACCTTCTTCGTCCTGGTGCTGCTGGCCGACCTGCTCAGCCGCCTGTTGCGCGGGAGGCTGGGATGAAGCGCCTGCTCGACGCCGGCCTGCTGCTGGCATTGCTGGCGGCAGTGATTGCCGCGTTCGCCTACCTGCGCATCGATCTCGGCGCCCTGACCGGTAGCGAAAACCTCGGCCACATGGGCGACTACGCCAAGCGCTTCCTCAGCCCGGACCTCAGCGCCGGGCACCTCGCGGCGATCGGCAAGGGCGCACTGGAAACCCTGGCGATGTCGGCCGTGGGCACGCTCCTCTCGGCCGTCTTCGGCCTGCTGCTCGCGTTGCCCGCTTCCGGGCGTTTCGGCTGGGCCGCGGCGAACCCGGCGCGGCTGCTGCTGAACGCACTGCGGGCGATTCCGGAACTGGTCTGGGCGGCGCTGATGGTGTTCGCCGCAGGCCTCGGGCCGAATGCCGGCACCCTCGCCCTCGCCCTGCACACCAGCGGCGTACTCGGCCGGTTGTTCGCCGAAGCGCTGGAAAATACCCCACCGGCACCGGCCCAGGCGATCCGCCTGCAGGGCGGCGGCGCCGTGCTGGCGTTCGTCTACGGCACCTTGCCGATCCTCTGGCCGCAACTGCTCGCCTACAGCCTGTATCGCTGGGAAAACAACATCCGTATGGCCAGCGTGCTCGGCTTCGTCGGCGCCGGCGGCCTCGGGCAGATGCTCTACGTGCACCTGAGCCTGTTCCAGGAGGCCCAGGCCAGCAGCGTGATCATCGCCATGCTGGCGCTGGTGTTCGCCGTCGACGCCTTGAGCGGCTGGAGCCGTCAGCGCTGGGTCAAGGCCTGAGCGCGGGAGTGCTCGGTTAGCGCGAATCCGCTCAGCGTTCTTCGCGCCGGGGCGCCAGTTCGTCGACCTGGAGGTCCGGCCCCCAGTCGTCGGAGGCATGCCAGTCCTCGCCGAAGAGCTCCGCCGGATGCTGGGTGCGGCTGGCGCCATTGCCGCAGTCCATCGCATCGGTCGCGCAGTAGCGGTCGCAACCCCAGCAGATGCGCTCGGGATGCTTGGGGTTCAGGGGAAATTTCTTGGCCATTGGCGTGGTGTCTTGTCGATTTCACGTTCGCAGAGGGTGCGCCGACGGCTTTTCCCGGGGCTTGACCATGCTCAAGACCTCGGCCGAAGCCGCGACATTTTGCCCGCAGTGCGGTCGACCGGAACCCTTGCTGCGCCATTCTGTCTGAGCCTCGGTTCCCCCTCATCCACCGCCCCGCCAAGCCTGCCGATCCGCGAGAACGAAGCGACGGCGCACCTGTCCACCGCTTAGCTACCTCGCCTCCGGAACCGCCGAACGACGGGGGCTGTGCTACGCTTGAAGTCACTCACCGGCTCCATTTCAATAGGGCCGGAGCGGCCGGAAACGGAGGTTGGGAAGCTGGATCGTTCATGACCAATGACCCGGACCGCAGACTGATCCGGCCCCCATTCAAGCGGCAGAGAAGCGCTGCAATGATAGGAAGAGTGAAGGGATTGTGGCTGACAGTGATGTCGGTGCCCGGCGACAATCCTCGGCTGTTGAAGGCCCAGTACGTCGCCTTGTCCCGCCAGCTGCCGATGATGTATTTCATCCTACTGGTGAATACCTGGGCGCTCGCTGTCACCCACTTCGACACGGCGCCTGGCTGGCTGACCCTTGCAATGCCGGCGTTGCTCACGATCATCAGTTTCCGGCGTGCGCAGATCTGGTGGCGCAACCGGAACGATCCGGTTTCCGAAGCCGACATTCTCGCCACCCTGACGCGCACGAATCAGTTGGCGCCGTTCATTGCCGCCGGATTCACGGCCTGGTCCCTGGCCCTTTATCCCTATGGCGATGCCTACGCCCAGGCCCATGTGGCGTTTTTCATGGGCATCACGGTGATCGTCTGCATCTTTTGCCTGATGCACCTGCGCTCGGCGGCGCTGATCACCACACTGGTGGTCGACGTGGCGTTCGTGGTGTTTTTCGCCTCCACCCATAACCCGACGTTCATCGCGACGTCCATCAACATCCTGCTGGTATCGTCGGCGATGCTCATCGTCCTGCAGAACAACTACCGCGATTTCACCAGCCTGGTGAACGTACAGGCAAAAACCGAGCAGCTGAGCAACGAGAACCTTCGCCTGGCCAATCTGGACAGCCTCACCGGCCTGCCGAACCGGCGCCAATTCTTCACCACCCTCGATAACGCGGCGTCCGAGGCATTGAAAAATCGCAAACGCCTGGCGGTCGGCATTCTCGATCTCGATGGCTTCAAGCCGGTCAACGACCTGTACGGCCACAGCGTCGGAGACAAGGTGCTGACGCTGGTCGCCGAACGCCTGCTGGAACTATCCAGCCCGACCGTGCACGTGGCGCGGCTGGGTGGCGACGAGTTCGCGCTGGTGATGAAGGACGACCTCAGCGACGAATCGCTGCAGGCCTTCGGCCGCAAGGCCTGCGGTCTGCTGCGCACCGAGTTCATGCTCGCCGACGTGCCCATCCACATCGGAGCGACCCTGGGCATCGCCACGTTTCCCGGCTCGGCCTCCGACACCACGCAGCTCTATGAGTACGCCGATTACGCGCTGTACCAGGGCAAACGCAGCAATCCGGGCACCGTCTGCCTGTTCTCCGCCAGCCACCACGAACAACTGCATCGCGACGCCATGACCGAGCAGGCGTTGCGTCGCGCCGACATGGAGGACGAGTTCTACGTCCTGTTCCAGCCGATCCTCAACAGCCACAGCCAGGAAACTGTGGCATTCGAGGCGCTGGCCCGATGGAACAGCCCCGAGCTGGGTCAGGTCGCGCCCGGGGTGTTCATACCCGTGGCCGAACACACTGGCCTGATCAGCCGGCTGACGCCTCCGTTGCTCGGCAAGGCGCTCCGCGAAGCCCACGCCTGGCCGGAGGGCATACGCCTTTCCTTCAATCTCTCCGCGATCGACTGTGGGTCACACGAAAGCGTCCAGCAGATCATCGCGCTGATCCGGGACAGCGGATTCGACCCCGCCCGCCTTGACTTGGAGATCACCGAAACCGCCATCGTCCAGGACATGGCGCAGATGCAGCGCGCGATCATCCAGTTCCGCCAATTGGGCTGCGGCATCTCGCTGGACGACTTCGGCACCGGCTATTCCAGCCTCAGCCAGCTGCACGCCCTGTCCCTCACCAAGCTGAAGATCGACCGCAGCTTCGTCGCCGGCATCCAGCACAATCCGGCGACCTTCAAGATCGTCAAATCCTTGGTGGGCCTGACCCACGACATGGATCTGGAGTGCGTTATCGAAGGCGTCGAAACCCGTGAGGAGCTTGCCGCCCTCACCAGCCTGGGATGTACCCAGGTACAAGGCTACCTGTTCAGCCGCCCCATCCCCGCCGCCGAAACGCTGGCCTGGCTGGGGCAGGCCCGTGTGGAGCGGCTATCGAGCTAGGCCCACGAATCCCCCGCAAGCAATCGCCAGAGCCTTCCCGCCCCGCAACCTGCCCCCGGAAAACGAAAAAGCCCCGAAAAACGGGGCTTGCCAAAGCGATTCTGGAGCGGGCGAAGGGAATCGAACCCGTTTCGAGCGCTGTTCGTAGAGGGTCTATGCTGGTCAAAACTAGCTAGTACAAGCCCTCACATCCGCCCGTTCTGGTAGCTGCTGGCGTTCTATAGCCAGTGATTTCGACACTTTTTCGACATGCCAGCTAGACAGGATTAACCAGTAGCCATAGCGTACCTCACGTCAAACGTTGGCATCCGGCCGGAGAAAAACTTGAAATTTTCCCAAAGAAAAGGGTTAACCCCGACAGGAAAGACACTTCAGATCGACTCTATTGATGAAGAGTTAAAGAATTCACTATGGAATGCTCTCACCGTATTTTATTGGAAGAATTTCAACCGCCCCCGGCTTGATATGGGTAGCCGATCAGACTATATCTCCAGAAGCAATTTAAATATTTTATTCAAATCCCTATGGTTGCATTATTTCAAGAAGCCAATCGATACCATACCAACGTTTTTTTATGATGAAAGCAATGGACTTGGGGTACTGAGACGTTATTTTTTCTCCGCCCACTGGTATGAGATATACGACTTTATCGAATCTATCGCGGCATACGGCCCGGAAAAAAATAAAGAGGATTTCATTAAAACATGCAACATATTTCTTGAAAGAGAAAACTCAGCATATCGCTTCGTCGATGGGAAAATTGCTGAAATTAGCTCATCAGATGAGATTGAAGAGATTGAAGATGCAATATCTAGCTCAACTCCTTATTACGGAGTGCGACAGCATCTCAGCACCGCAATTTCAATGCTGAGCGATCGTGTAAATCCGGACTACCGAAACTCGATAAAAGAGTCAATTTCTGCAGTTGAAAGTTTGTGCAGAACTGTTAGCGGCCAAGAAAAGGCTACATTAGGGTCGGCTTTAAAGGCTTTGGAAAATAAAGAGCTAATGCATCCCGCTCTAAGGTCGGCGTTTAGCTCACTATATGGTTACACAAACGACTCGGGTGGTATTCGTCACGCGCTTATGGAAGAAAATAATCTCACAAGTGCCGACGCTCGCTTTATGTTGATAAGCTGCTCAGCTTTTATTAATTATGTAATAGCGTCAACAATTAATGCTTAATAAATGGTTCAAACCGTTCGCTTCGCTCACTGGGACGGGCTCAAGCCCGCCCCTTAACCAAACGTTATGTGCCTACGCTGCCTAAGCATGTGGAAATTAATTCTATTTTTATCTGCACTAATCCACCTTCCGGCTCAAGCAACTACCTACACGGAAGAGCCTGATCCTGAGTATCAAAAAATTACTATAGCCATCGTGTGCATGAACCACTTCTACAATAGAAGCTCAAGCTTCCTGGGTCACCAAGCCGGAATGGCAGCACAACAGTCCTTAGAGTCCATGCTAACCAAACTTGAAAATAAAGAGAAAATGGCAGACGCAATCAGAATTGCAACAATGGCAATAAATAAACCTCAAAATAATCCAGAAGTCCCTTTTAGCTGTTATGGGTACATCCCGAAAGAACACGGTCTAACTGAAGACGAAATCGAACACTTCATACTCAACAGCACTGGTAGTTAGCAGCGAGTGCATAACAATGTGCTCAACCCCGTTCGCCTCGCTCACTGGACTCGCAAAAACTACGCTTTTGCTCGCCGGTTAGTACAAACGCTAAGCATCAATGAGGTATTCATGAGTGAAACTCTAAGTTTTATACAAATAGGAACCAATGGATTCGCCTTATTGGTGGCCGGCTGGATATATACGGCATATGTAAAAAATATTAGAGCAACGCTCGCACAGAAAGATGAGCAAATTGAGATAGTTGAAAAGAACCTCACATTTTGGAAAGACAAAGCGAAAGATTTTGAAAAGAAGACTCCGGAGTATATAGAGGAAGTTCTAGCAAAAAGAATAAAACATCGTGAAGAAGAGATTGAGCGCCTGGACCAAGATCGTGAGAGCAATATAAAGCTTCTTGGCCAAAAAACAGCAGAGGTAACTCGGCTAAGAGAGCAATTAGAGAATGCAACCTATCTCGGCAGGGCGTTAACTTACTATGATTTGGACTCTGATGAAGATATTGTTATTCCTGAAAGCGATATTGAGATTGAACATCTTGGCGAAATATTCGTCGATTCGGCTTCTATATTAATAACTGACCCTCAGTATGTAGAGCAAGAATGGCGAACTGATATTGAATATGAAGATCCCCGTATCTACAAGTATACCCCTACAGGAAAGCTATATCGTTTGGGCGTAGATTTTAATCATTACGAAGAAAACATTGATGACTTAAACCAAACGCCAAACCAGCTCATAGCCGATAAAAAGTTTGTGCAGCTGGAGTTGGAGCGTGAATATACTTATTCATTGCCTGGGGCATTGTACGCAAGTTCGTCTAAAGAGGGCTACGCTGAACTAAAGTTTGCCAAGGGGCATACTGGAGCAGGAATCTGTGTTAGAACTGTACATGGTGACGGTGGCTATCAAGTTTATGGCGAGCGTTATAAAGGTAGTATTTATCGCATTTATATAGAGCTGCAATAAAGTGCTTAACAAACGCTTGTAGCCTGATGCCAAAACCTCCGCGTTTTGTGTCACTCGAAGCGTTCAAACATTAACACAAAAGCACTCCTGTTTTGGCACAGCCGAAGCGGGCGTTAGGCATGATATTTCGATTTACTACTATTGCGTCTAGCCCATTGGATTAAAGCTGCTAGCCGCCACGCAATACCGTTGTTTCATTCGGTCGCTGTGGGGGCTGCGGTCGTTTTCCCACCTGTCATCCCACACGCGGCACTGCTCTTTGAAGTACTGTTTGGCGCCCTTGCGACATTCCCGATAATCGATCGATCCGCGCTTATGGTTGGCGCAGACTGTAGTTCCGTCGATGTAGTTATTGATGGCAGTCCACTTTGCCAGATACTGTGCACCGCCGCTCCACTTATCCACCCAGTGACTGTCGTAGTCTACGGTCCGGCTTGTTGTGGCTTGCGGCTGCTGGGTTGAGCGTTGATATGTGTTCGCCTGGGTGGTTACCTGGGCGGTTACGATGTTTGCGGGCTGCTTTGGCGTGTAGTTGCTGTCGTTGAATTCGGTCTGCCTGACTTTCGGCTGCTGTTGTTGCTTTTCGTTCACACTCGCCCAAAACAGCTCTTCGGCTGTTTTATTCGGTTTGATTTCTTCGAACTCTGGAAACTGACTCTGATAGGTTGTTTGTGCAGCCGGCGCTGGCTTCTTCGGATTTATTGCGGCCCAAAGCATGTTTAGGTCTATGACTATAGGTTTCCCGTACAGCGCAACCAATGTCCAGAAAATCGCGGATGTAGTTATAAGCGCAACAATAAAAGGAAGATGGTTCTTTTTCTGCGGCCTTAGAAAGGCTGGGCCATCGTCTCTATCAGCTTTCATCTAAAAACCCTCTCCTTGGGTCGCATGTATTCGCATGTATTGAAAAGAAGCAGGTCCGTCATTAGCGCTTTGTTGTTCATCCTTGACACTTCCTTCGGGCGTACCATCGCCTAGCTGTTTCTTGCGTGATTGCTATCCCGCGTTTTGACTGGTCAAGTTTCTGTTTGCTTCGTCGTATTCCGGACTGGTCTGCCCACACTCTGGAGCAGTCTTGCCGCTCGCGATCCATAAAGCGTACTGCGGGTATATCCGAGTTAGCGCTTCAACTTCTTGGGTGCTGATCCGTGTGCGCTTGTCATAGCGCACCGTCCGCCAACGCGTGCTGCTTATGTCGGTCTTTTTTACAAGCTCGTCCATGCCTGCCTTATCGACAAGTGATCTAACGCGGTCGTCAATTGATTCCATAATGATCTTGTAATTTACATTTGTAAGGTACAACCATTCCACGAGCTGTTGTATATTACAGACGTAGATTACGGAAGGGCTCGCATCTAGCGTCCCAACATTGACCAACATAGTGCAGCAAACACCATGGAACTGGAAGAACTCGCGCTCAAGGACCTGCTCTCTCCCCCGCCGCTGATGCCGTGGCGTCAATTCGCTAACTGGATTCGCATGGAAGGCGAGCACGACATCGTTTGGGGCTGGATTCGTAACGGCTACATCCCTTCGCACAAGGTCGGCAAACACGTGCTGGTCAACGTCGCACTCCTGGGCAAACAGCTGCTGGAAAAGGAGTGGACGGCATGAATGACACCATCCTGCGCGATCTGCTGCGCCTGCTTGTTGTGCTCCGTGCTGGCTCGTCGATGTCAGACGCGCTCACAGTCGGTATCCGGCTTGGCCGGTGTTATGGCTTCACGTCCGCTCTGCATACGTCCGGCCTGATTTCGCTTGATGAGTGGTTCCGTCTCGATAAGTTGGCTGAATCCGCTTTCGCTCACGATGGCGATCCCTTCCCTGATGCCTGTAACGCCGGCCCGGTGATGCCCGCCAGTGTCCGCCTGGAGCGTGCAAAAAAGCCGCAACCGGAGGTAGCCCAGCATGACGACTCTGGTCAGCTACCTGCGGATTACCCACGCGCCGGACTGCTCCTGCTCTGTGTGCTGGTCAAAAGCCGCTTTTCGTCACTGCGCGCCCTCCCCGTGCACACCCTGTCCCGACTGCACGCCCCGTGGCGAGCCGTATCAGGTCGATGGCCGTTGGTACTGCCAGACGGCCTCCTTCTGCGCGAAACACACGCCGTCCAGGCGTCCCCCGAAGTTCTGGAGCGTTGTCTACGACAGCGGCAAGCCGACGCCTTTCGTCCCGGTGCACGAGCCGTTCGAGTTGGAGTGACTGCCTGATGACACAGCCAACCGCTCTGATCGCTTGCGAATACTCCGGACGCGTACGTGATGCCCTGACCGCCATCGGTTTCTACGCGGTCAGCTGTGACCTGCTGCCATCCGAAACCGAAGGCGAACACATCCAGGGCGATGTTCTGGACGTGCTCGACTGGGGCTGGGATCTGCTGATTGCACATCCGCCGTGTACTGACCTGGCTGTGTCCGGTGCGCGCCACTTTGCCGCCAAGATCGCTGATGGCCGCCAGCAACGCGCCCTCGATTTTGTCCGGACGCTGCTCGCTGCGCCCATTCCGTTCAAGGCGCTGGAGAACCCCGTTTCGGTGATTTCCAGCCACATCCGCAAACCGGACCAGACTATTCAGCCCTGGCAGTTCGGCCACGGTGAGGTCAAGCGCACCTGCTGGTGGCTTGAGAGCTTGCCGCTTCTCACTCCAACCGATGTGGTGGACGGTCGCTCGCCAGTCGTGCACCACATGGCGCCCGGCCCGGATCGCTGGAAGAACCGCTCCCGTACCTATCAGGGGATCGCTGATGCCATCGCCGATCAGTGGGGGCGCTATGTACTACGGCAGCTCGCTGCTGAGCGTGTACCGCAGGGCCGGATACAGGAGATGTGTCATGTCACCCATTGAAGTCCCCGACTCGCTCTTTTTCGCACTGGCGTTCACGGGTTGGCTGCTGGTGCTGTTTCTGCTCCCCGGTGAAGACGCCCCCGAACCCGATGAGGTCAGGGGCCGCCGTACCGGCTCGTCTGGACAGGCTTCATCGTCCAGTCGAACGGAACGCCGGGCGGAGCGAACCCTTGACCCACCCCGACCCGATACAGCCTCAGCGCTGGAGAGTGGGGCAGCTCCACCGCCCCGCGCTCCTGAGCCCTCGGCGGCAAGAGTGGGATGACAAGGGCAAAGCCCTTGGTGTGAAAGAACAACCGAAGTAACGCAAGACAGCCAGCAACTTTGAAAAGGCCCGAGTTAAGGGCGGGGGATTCCTCACGCCAAATTTCGCCAATCGAGTTCACGGCTAATTAACCGACCGCGCAACCAAGCGCATTTAACTGAGGTACGAAACCATGATGTTCGATATTCCGACTGCAAAAGCCACCCTGGAAATTCTCGTCGTTCAAAGCGACTGGTACGCCAAGAAAGACACCGGCGAAGTGTTCGCCAGCCTGCAAGGCTTCTCGCCGATTCCGAAGGGCTCGAAAGAGCGCCCCAACGCCCGTGGCTTCGAATTCACCGGCTACAACTGCGACCCGGCCGTGCTCGAACAGATCAACTTCGACCAAGGCCCAGTGAAGATGAAGTTCGAAACCGCCGTGCGCCCGACCCGCGACCAATACGGCCGGATCGAAAACAAACAGGTCATCGTCGCCATCGTCCACGACGAACCCGCCCCGCGTCAGCAACAGACCCGCCCGAACGCGCAGGCATCCGCCAGCGACGCGGCCAAGTCCTGATCGGGGGTGGACGGTGATCTTCCTGGATGAGGTCTTTTGCGATTGCTGCGGCGCCCCGATGGGCAAGCTGTATTGCCAGCCGGCGCCGCAAGCCGACCTGCTGCCGGATCTGCGACTACCGCCGCACTTCGCCGTCTGCCCTGACTGCTGGGAAAACACCACCCCCGTTATCGCCGCACTGCCTCACGGGGCGTGCGCATGAATTTCCTCGCCTGTGACGGCTCGTGGCAGGTCGGTGCCGGTGGTGAATCCATCTGCGCGGGCACGCTGCAAAGCATCACCGGCGAGGAAATGCAGACCCAATTCGGGACTGCGCTTAGTTGGGACGAAGTGGCCGAGTTACGCGGCGACATCATCACGTTGTTCGCCATCGTGTTCGGTTTTCTGGTCCTGAAAAAACTCCTTTGATTCGAGGTATACCGCAATGAAACAACTCCAAACCCAACTGAAAAACGCCGCCTACACCTACGGCCGGCGCGCTGGTCGTCTCGCTGCAGGTGTGTCTGCCGGCTCCCTGGCGCTGGCCGCGCAAGTACATGCCGCTGTTCCGGCCGATGCCACGGGGGCGCTCGATACTGCCAAGACCGACGTCGGCACCATCGGCTGGGCGGTTTTCGCCGTGATCGTGGCGGCCGTGGCGTTCAAGTACATGCGCCGCGCCCTGTGACGCCATCCGTTCCTGCACCTCATACGTGCCGAAGCAAGTAGACCCCGCTCCGGCGGGGTTTTCTTTTTCTGGATATCGCCATGAGTTATCAAGTTTACGTTCTGATTCTGACTTCACTCGCCTTTTATCTCTTGTTCTTTGGGCGGGTCTAATATGCAGGCGATCCTTCTTGCACTTGTTCTTTTATTTTCTACGTCTTCATTCGCTGATAACTATGTGTGGAAGGCCGTTCTTAACGGTACTGTTTGGGGTGCTGGCGCATCTCCCGCTGCTGCTTGTGCCGCTGTTTCTGCGCAAGTTGGGCAGACTGTTAGCGCGGTCAAACAGCCTAACGGGACGTTCTATTGCAAGTTCCCTGACGGGCGAGGTGAATGGGTTGTTGGCCGCTCCGGCACTAATTGCCCTAATGCTGACGACACATATAACGATGCAACCGGCGAATGTGTTCCAGCTCCGAACATGTGCGCATCTAAGGCTGGTGAATCCGTTAGTTGGGGCTTGTCTGTAACTGGATATCTAACAAACGGCAATCAAAGCGGCATTGGCGATACAGGCAATATTGAAGGGTGCCAAGTAAGTATCTCGTCGTTTACGTGCTCGCCTGCGAATGATGGTTCGAACGTTGGATATTGCCAGGGCATCGGCACTTTCACCGGTGAGAAGGGCAACACAGGAACACCGTCGCTTGGTGGCCCTGGAGCCGGGCAGGACCCGAATCCTCATCAGGATTCATGCGGCGAGGGCTACTCCTGGAGTGGGTCTGTCTGCGTTCCGAATCCGCCTCACGTCTGCGACCCCTCCACCGGCGAGGTTTGCACGCCCAGCAACCCTGATAACCCCGGTGATGGCGGCAACGGCGATGACGGCGGTGATGATGACGGCGGCAACGGCGGTGGAGGCTCTGGCGGTGGTAGTGGTGGTGGTTCTGGTGACGGCTCCGGCTCCGGCTCCGGCTCTGGTGATGGATCCGGCTCTGGTGGCGGGGATGGTGGCACAGGCAGTGGTGAAGGCGATGACGGCGGCGATGACAAGCCTAGCGTATCCGGCGATGCGTGCGGCTCCGACCTTAAGTGTTCCGGCGACGCTGTGCAGTGCGCCACGTTGCGCCAGGAAAAGGCGCTGCGCTGCCATACCGAAGATCAGGACGACTACGGCAAGTACAAGAACCAGATCAAGGCCGAGCTGCAGGGCGACAAATTCAAGCCGGGTGCCGACGATGAGGTTCGGGTGCCCAGCTTCATCGAAGGCAAAACCCGCTTCCTCCCCTCGAGCTGCCCGACCGCCAAAACCTTTTCCCTGAGCACCGGTGGCGGACGCACGTTCGCCATCAGTTACGACCCCCTGTGCAGCCTCGCATCCGATCTGAGCTACCTGATCGTGATCGTCGCCACTGTTTTCGGCGCGCTCTACGTCGGCCGCGCCTTTGGAGGTGAATGATGCAATTTCTCTACGGCGTTCAACTGCTGATCATGATCCTGATGCCACTTATCCAGATGGTCATGAAGGCCATCGGCATCGGTTTCGTTTCCTACCTCGGCTCGAACCTGATCATCGATCAGGCCATGAACTACATCGTCTCGCAAATGAGCGGGGCCGGTGCGGTCGTCCAGCAGATCCTCGGCCTGGCCAAGATCGACGTCGCCATCAACATCTACTTCTCCGCCATTACCACGCGCATGGTGTTGTCCGGCCTGAACAAGCTTCAGGACCGCAAACGGGCACAGGTCTGGCGGGCACCGGGTGGCACTTCGATAGAGGCTTGAGGACTGAACCATGCTCTATATCCGCACCGGTAAACCCGGCCATGGCAAGACCCTGAACACCATCCGGGAAGTCGATGAAAAGGCCCTCAAGGAAGGCCGTGTTGTCTACTTCCACAATGTTGCTGGCCTCAAGCCTGAGTTGCTCAAAGCGTCATGGTTCGAGTTCGAGGATCCGCACAAGTGGTTCGAGCTGCCGGAGAACGCCATCATCGTCGTCGATGAGGCGCAGGGCTGGTTCGGCATCCGCGACCCGCGTCAGAAGCCCCCGGAGTACGTCAGCCGCTTCGAAACCATGCGCCATCATGGGCACGAAGTGCATCTGGTTACCCAGGATCCGCGCTACATCGACGTGCACCTTCGCCGCCTGTGCAATGGGCATATCCACTACTGGCGGGTGTTCAAGTCCCAGCAATTGCTGCGCTTCGAAAGCGAGGCAGTGGTGGAAAAGGTCGAGGTCAAAACCAGCTTCAAGGACAGCGACAAGACCCACATCAAGCTCGACAAGAAATACTTCGGGGTCTATCGCTCCACCAATGCCGAACACCACTTCAAGTTCAAACCCTCGAAGAAATTCCTGATCGCCTGCGCCGTGCTGGTCGTTGTGCCTTTCGTCGTCTTCAGGGCGTATTCGCGTTACCTGGAGGGTACGCAACCAGCGGCGCCTAGTTCGCCTCGCGCGGCAGATGCCAGCGCCGCACAGAAGGTGCAATCGGCGGTCAGCTCGCTGATCAATCCGGTGGGTGGTACGTCCCAGGCCGAGGCGGTGCAAACGCCCGCGCAATACATTGCCAAGCGATTACCGCGCATTCCTGACGTGCCCTCTACCGCGCCGATCTATGACGGACTCTCCGCGCCGGTCTCGCATCCCAAGCTCTACTGCGTCTCCACGACGGATCCCGTGCTAGTAGCCAAGCGGCCCGCTTCCACCGTTCGGAACGGCACGGCCTGCCAGTGCTACAGCCAGCAGGTCACGAAGATACAGACGGCCTTCGACTTCTGCATGAGCGTTGCCCAGGACGGCTATTTCGATCCGACCATTCCCGATCGGGGCCAACTCACGGCGCAGATCCCGCCGCAGTCACCCGGCCAGCCTTCGTTCACGCCCAGCGAACGCTTGCAGCCAACCGTCATCGCACCGCGCCTGACCCAGGTCCCCTACGAAAAAGGGAAGTTCCTGTGGTGATGCCTGCGCGTGGTGAAGCCCCTTTCGCTCGCCGAGCGAGGCACGAGCGGGCGCGCGAAAGGGGCGCGCAGGGGACGTCCCTGTAGCACGTCTTATAACTAGTTTTTGAAGTTGTCTTTTTTGGCAATTACTGGAGATTTAAATGAGAAAGGCAGTAGATCAAATTCGCCTCAATCCAATGAACGCACTCGAAGATAGGCACGGTCGCCTTTTCATTGATCCCAACTCTTTGAAAATGACCGATCTATCTAACGCCAAGCTGCTCGGCTGCCGCGTCGATACCGTCCGCCAACTCTACCGGGGCCGCATCCGTCCCGATGTGCTCGTCCTGGTCGAAGAACCGGGCCTCGTCGAGTTCGCCGGTCACCAGTGGCACGCCGGACGCGTTGGCCGTGACTCCGGCTACCAATTCAAACTGCAAAACGCCGACCTCGGTTTCGTCCTGCTGCTGAAAAACTTCAACGTGAAGGTCGATGTGATCGGCGCCCACATGAAGATCGAAGTGAGCCCGCATGCCATCCAGTCCTGCACGCCCGCCGTGCTGCAAGAGTGGATGGACCGCTTCGCAACCGAAGCCCTGGAATTCGTCGAGCCCAATCAGTGCGCCGTGCATCTCGCCCTGGACGTGCAAGGCTGGACGCCACCCGCGGATCTGATCGACCGCCTACTGTGCCGCGCCCGAACGCGCCGCGACCTCTCCGGCATCAAGGAGATTCACTACGACGGCGAAGCTGTCAGCTACGGTCGTGGGCAATCCTTCCTGTTCGGTTCTGCCTCGGGCATTCAGCTGGCGATCTACAACAAAACGCTGCAAGCGTATGCCATCGATAAGCTCGACTACTGGCGCACCACCTGGGCCAGCCTGGACAACCCGTTCGACGCCGAAGACCCGCAGAACTACGACCCTGACGCGCCTGTCTGGCGGATCGAACTGCGCTTCCATCACTCCATCGTCCAGCAGTTCGCAGACGGCTCCGAATGCGCTGGCCGCGTGCTGGAAAGCTCCACCTATGCCGAACTCGCCGGCCACCTCGACGGGCTCTTCCAGTACGGTCTGGAGTCCTTCCGGCTGTGTTCGAGTAAGGGCGTCTTCGACGCCTTCTGGACCTTGATGCGGCACGACGTGCACGTCTCCGTCCCGGTCGAATCGCTGCTCGGCCAGACCTACTACAAACGCCACTTCAAGACCTCCAAGGGCTTCAGCGGTAAGAACGTCGAACTGTTCCTGGGCAACTTCATCAGCCTGGTTTCAAGGGAGCGGATCGGCGCGGAAAAGGCGTTCGCCAGCCTCCGGGAGTGGGAGTGCTGGCCGGTAATCCGAGATCATTACGCCGACAAAGGAAAGACTGAGCGCGATATCTACAAGCACGTCCAGAAGCTTCTGACGGAACGAACGGTTCGATGGGGCCGGGCTGTCTGATGGCGATAGAGCAACTGCCTGACGGCCGCTGGCGTGTCGATGTTGAGCCGATCAAGGGAAAGCGATTCCGCAAGACGCTCAAGACCAAGGGCGAAGCCCAGCGCTTCGAAGCGACGTGCCGTTCGAAGTGCATCGATACGCCCAATTGGGCACCAAGGCCGAAAGACAGGCGTCGCCTCTCCGAGCTGGTCACACTGTGGTTCGATCTGCACGGAGTATCGCTGTCAGATGGGGTACGGCGTCATGCCATTCTCAAAGCCACGGCAAAGACAATGGGTGACCCGCTCGGCCGATCCGTCGAGGGCTCACATGTCGCCGCGGTACGCGCACGCTGGATCTCCAACGGCATAACGGGCAAGACCGCGAACAATCGCCTGGGCTACCTGAAAGCCGTCTACAACGAACTGCACAAGCTCGACGTGATTGACTATCCCTGCCCTTTCACCCGCATTCGCCCGATTCGCCTGCAAGAACGCCCGCTGGCCTACCTGACCAAGCCGCAAATCGCCGAGCTACTCGATGCGCTACGCGCGCGCCAGACCGCGCCCCATACCGCTATGGTCGCCTGCATCTGCCTCGCTACCGGCGCTCGCTGGGGTGAAGCTCAGGCGATCCGGCCGGACAGCATCAAGGGCAACTCCCTGGTCTTCTCCAACACCAAGTCGAAGCGGGTCCGAGTGGTACCGGTCTCCCCTTCCCTGATTGACGCGATCCGCCAGCACTGGAACCAGCATGGCCCTTTTAGTAACTGCATCGGCGTCTTCCGCAAGATCCTGCTGGCGACATCGATCAACCCGCCTCGCGGCCAATCCAGCCATATTCTCCGGCACACGTTCGCCGCGCACTTCATCATGGGCGGTGGGCATATCGTTACGCTGAAAGAGATCCTGGGCCACGCCTCACTGAGCATGACGATGCGTTATGCGCACCTCGCTCCGGATCATCTGAATGATGCGATCAGGCTCGGGCCAATGGCTGATTTCGACACTTATTCGACACCAGCAAACGCCGAAAACGAAAAAGCCCTGTAAAAACAGGGCCTTAACATAGCGATTCTGGAGCGGGCGAAGGGAATCGAACCCTCGTCATGAGCTTGGGAAGCTCAGGTAATGCCATTATACGACGCCCGCTGAGGGCGCTCTTTTTACCAGAAAGCGTTTGGGAATTGAAGCGCGTTCGGCGGTTGGACAGGCAAAGGCCGCGGCTGGCCGTGGGGCGCGTCGTCAGTTTAGTGGAGATTTGCTGCCGCGAGAGCAGCGCCTGCGTACCTTCATAACCCGTTGATCTTCCGTGAAATAGCCGCTCATCCGAGGGCAGGCGCCGGCATTTTCGCGTGATTCGCATGAAGTCCATCTCGACGAAAAATTCAAGATAGTCTCTTGCAGAGTGAAATCCACCCATTTAGATTATGACCGTAATTTTAAAACCCAGAATCATTCGCGATGAAGAAGACCCGCTTCCAGAGCACACTATGTCCCGTCGCGCGGAGCCTCGAGCATGTCGGTGAGTGGTGGAGCATCCTCATCCTGCGCGATGCCTTCTACGGACTGAGCCGCTTCGACGATTTCCGCAAGAACCTCGGCATCGCACCGAACATGCTTACCCGGCGGCTCAACGGGCTGGTCGACAGCGGGTTGCTGGAGCGCCGCATCTACAGCGAAAAGCCGCTGCGCCACGATTACCTGCTGACCGACTGTGGCCGTGACTTCCGGCCGGTGCTGCTGACCCTGATGGACTGGGGCAACAGGCATTTTGCCAAGGGCGGCACCAGCGTGTTGCTTGCCGACAAGGCCAGCGAGCAGCCCGTGCGCCTGCAACTGATCGACGCCCATAGCGGCGCGCCCATCAGTCGTGAGCGGCACGTGGTGCGCCCAGGCCCGGCGGCGGACGAAGCCCTGCATCGGCGGCTGGACAGCGGCCGGCGGCGGCGCGCCGAACGTGATACCCAGCTGCCCTCCACCTCGGTGACCCTGCCATGACTTCGCTGAGCGGCATCGAGCCCGCCACCCAGGCCGCCATGCTGAAACCTGCGCGCGGCAAGCCGTTCAAACGCGTCGTCGCCCTGCTGGCCTTGATCGCCCTATTGGTCGCTGCGGCACTCTATGCGCTGCACTGGTGGCAGGTTGGTCGTTTCATCGAGCACACCGACGATGCCTACATCGGTGGTGACGTGACGGTGATCGGGCCGAAGGTCGCCGGCTACATCACCCAGTTGCCGGTGACCGACAACCAGCAGGTCCGCGCTGGCGACCTGCTGGTGAAGATCGACGACCGCGATTACCGCGCACGCCTGGATCGCGCCGAGGGTGCGGTGGCGGCCGAGCAGGCGCTGCTGGCCAATCTGGACGCCACGCTGAACCTGCAGCAGGCGCTGATCACCCAGGCCCGTGCGGATATCGAATCCGCCAGCGCCGAGCAGAACCGCGCGCGCAACGACAACCGGCGCTACGTCTCGCTGGTCAGCAAGAACGCCGTTTCAGTGGAGAACGCGCAGCGCGTGGAAGCCACCTACAAGACCGCCCAGGCGAACCAGGCCAAGGCCCAAGCCGGGCTGCTCGCCGCCCAGCGCCAGCTGGATGTGATCGCCACGCAGAAGCAACAGGCTCGCGCCGCGTTGATGCAGGCAACCGCGGAACGCGAGATGGCGCAGTTGGACCTGAGCTACACCGAACTGCGCGCGCCGGTGGACGGGGTGATCGGCAACCGCCGTGCGCGGGTCGGCGCCTATGCCGCTGCCGGTACGCAGCTGCTGGTGGTGGTGCCGGCAAGCGGGCTCTGGGTGGATGCCAACTTCAAGGAAGACCAGCTGGCCGAGATGCGTCCCGGCCAGCCGGTGAGCGTACGCGCCGACGTGCTGCCCGGCCGCGAGTTCCATGGCCACCTGGACAGCCTGGCGCCGGCGACCGGCGCGCAATTCAGCGTTCTGCCCCCGGAGAACGCCACGGGCAACTTCACCAAGATCGTCCAGCGCGTCCCGGTGCGGGTGATCCTCGATCCGGCCGACGGCCTGCTCGGCCAGTTGCGGCCAGGGCTTTCGGTGACCGCGTCGGTGGACACCAGGGCGCAGGCCGAAGCCGCCTCCGCGCCGCTGGCCAGCGTGCCGTGAGCGCTGTCGCCGGCGCCCCGGCATTCGATGCCGCCAGCATGCCCACCACCCAGAAGGTATTCGCCTTCGCCGCCATGTGCGTGGGCATGTTCATCGCGCTGCTGGATATCCAGATCGTCTCCGCCTCGTTGCGCGACATCGGCGGCGGGCTCTCCGCCGGCGCCGACGAGACCGCCTGGGTACAGACCAGCTACCTGATCGCGGAGATCGTGGTGATCCCGCTGTCCGGCTGGCTGTCGCGGGTGTTCTCCACGCGCTGGCTGTTCTGTGCCTCAGCGATCGGCTTCACCCTGACCAGCCTGCTCTGCGGCCTGGCCTGGAACATCCAGAGCATGATCGCCTTCCGCGCGCTGCAGGGGTTCCTCGGCGGCTCGATGATCCCGATGGTGTTCACCTCGGCGTTCATCTTCTTCAGCGGCAAGCAGAAGGTCATCGCCGCCTCCACCATTGGCGCCATCGCGTCGCTGGCACCAACCCTCGGGCCGGTGATCGGCGGCTGGATCACAGAGGTGTTCTACATCAACCTGGTGCCGGGCATCTTCGTCGCCGTCGCGGTGCCGATGCTGGTGCGCATCGACAAGCCGGACCTGTCGCTGCTCAGGGGCGCCGACTACGCCAGCATGGCGTTCATGGCGATCTTCCTCGGCTGCCTGGAATACACCCTGGAAGAAGGCCCGCGCTGGAACTGGTTCAGCGACAGCACCATCGTCGCCACCGCGTGGATCTCCGCAGTCGCCGCCCTGGCCTTCGTCAGCCGCAGCCTGATCGTATCGAATCCGATCGTCGACCTACGCGCACTGAAGGAGCGCAACTTCGCCCTCGGCTGTTTCTTTTCCTTCGTCACCGGCATTGGCCTCTTCGCCACCATCTACCTGACACCGCTGTTTCTCGGCCGGGTGCGCGGCTACAGCGCGCTGGACATCGGACTCGCGGTGTTTTCCACCGGTGTGTTCCAGGTGATGTCGATTCCGCTCTACGCGTTCCTCGCCAACCGTATCGACCTGCGCTGGATACTGATGGCCGGCCTGGCGCTGTTCGCCGTGTCGATGTGGGATTTCTCGCCGCTCACCCATGACTGGGGCGCCCGGGAACTGCTGCTGCCGCAGGCCCTGCGCGGCATGGCCCAGCAACTGGCGGTGCCGCCGGCGGTTACCCTGACCCTCGGCGCGCTGGCTCCGGCGCGCCTCAAGCACGCGTCCGGCCTGTTCAACCTGATGCGCAACCTCGGCGGCGCGATTGGCATCGCCGCCTGCGCCACCCTGCTAAACGACCGTACCAACCTGCACTTCACCCGCCTGGCCGAACACCTCAACAGCAGCAACGAGGCACTGAACCGCTGGCTCGACCAGGTCGGCGACAACTTCGCCAGCCTTGGCCAGAGCGGCATCGAAGGCAGCACCGCCGCCCTGCGCCAACTCTGGCTGCTGACCTACCGCGAGGCGCAGACCTTTTCGGATGCCTTCCTGACCATCATGTGCTGCTTCATCGTCGCCACCGCGCTGGTGCCGCTGATGCACAAGGTCGTGCCACCGGCCGCGCCGTCGGCGGATGCGCACTGAGCAGAAGCGCTGGCGCGCATCCCTTCAGCCACGCGGCTGGTCGTCCCAGAACGGGCGGTTGAATTCCTGCTCGACGTCCACGCGGGTCAGGCCGATGTCCTTCAGCGTCGCGTCGCTGAGGCTCGCCAGGTGACGACGCTGCGCCGCGAGGCGGTGCCAGCGCGCCAGCAGCGCCAGCAGCCGGCGCCAGTACGGGGGGCGCGATGCCGGGGATAGCTGCCCGCGCATCACCAGCGCATAGCCCTTCTGTTGTTTTTTCATCGCAGCCTCCTTCCGCGCAGGCGGGGTTTCGGGCGGCTAACGCGCCGGTGTTTCGAGGAATATCGCCAGGCGCTCGGCTTCGCTGGCGAAGGCATCGAGCGCGGGATAAGCGCGGGCATCGACCGCATCGCCGAGCATCATGCGGGTAAAGCTCCAGACGACAGCGACGGTGATGCCGTCTTGGCCGATCGTCTCGCCACCCTGCAAGGGCCGCCGCACCAGTTCGGCCTCCAGCTCGGCGTAGGCCGCGAGCAGTTGGCCGTTGACCCGTTCCAGCCAGGGCGCGTGCTGTTTCTCCACCGGGCGCAGGTTCTGCTCGTAGACGATCTGCACAGTCTTCTCCGCCGCAGCGAGCGCCAGGCCGATCACCCTCAACGCGCGCAACCGCTCTGGGAGTGCGGAAGGCATCAGGCTGCGGCCCGGTCCGGCGAAGGCCTCCAGGTAGTCGATGATCAGTGTGGAATCCATCAACGATTCGCCGCCGTCGCAGACCAGTGTCGGCGCCTTCACCACGGGGTTGATCTGGCTAAAGAGCTCGAAGGTGCTGAACACCGAGAGCGGCTCGTGCTCGAAGGCAATGCCCAGCCGCCGGAGGGAAATGGCGACACGGCGGACGTAGGGCGAATCCAGCATACCTATTAGTTTCATTAACGAATTCCTTTGGGTGTCGATAGCGCCAAGCTGTTTCCCTGAGCGCCTCATGGCGGCTCCATGGCAGTTAAATTAGCGCTTAATCGGCCGCGCGAAAATCGATAGAAATTAAGCAATTCTGTTAGATTTGCTTACATGACCACACTTCCCCCGCTCTCCGCACTGCGCAGTTTCGAAACTGTCGTCCGCCTCGGCAGCATCACCCTGGCGGCCGGTGAGCTGCACGTCACCCATTCGGCGATCAGCCAGCAGATCAAGCTGCTCGAACAGTTGCTCGGCCTTTCGCTGTTCGTCCGCGAGGGCCGCGGCCTGACGCTGACCGAGGACGGCCGGCTGTATGCGCTGCAGATTCGCCACGCGCTGGCGAACATCGCCGAGGCGACGCGGCTGGTGCAGGATCGCCCCGGCCGCGACGACCTGGTGATCGCCGTGGTGCCCTCCTTCGGGCTGAGCTGGCTGCTGCCGCGCCTGCCGGGTTTCCAGGCGCGATACCCGCGTTACCGGGTGCGCCTGCAGGCCAGCCTGGGCCTGCAGAACATCCGCCAGGAGGCCATCGACGTGGCGATCCGCATGGGCCAGGGCAACTGGGAAGGGGCGACGCAGAAGAAGCTGTTCGACGACGAACTGATCCTGGTCGCCTCGCCACGGCTCAACGGCGGCGAGTTGCCGGACACCCCCGAAGCGGCCATGCGTCTGCCACTGATCCGCACCGGCGAGCCCTGGCTGCGCTGGTGCCAGGCGGCCGGTGTGGAGGAGCCGTCCGACAGCGCGGGCCTGTGGATCAACGATTCCAACCTGGTGCTGGAAGCGGTCCGGCTGCAGCAGGGCATCGCCCTGGAGCGCCGCAGCCTGGTCCACGCCGCGTTGCAACGCGGCGAACTGGTGCAACTGACCTCGATCGCGGTGCCCTATGCGCATCCGTACTGGCTGGTCTGGCCACCGCGCGAAAGCAGCCGGCGCAAGCAGGAGGAATTCGCCGGCTGGCTGGAGGAGGAAGTCGCGCTCTATCTGGCGCAGCTGAGCCACTAGGCGCTATCTGCGTTGCTCCGTCCAAGACCCGCGTAGTTCTCTCCAACCCGGCGCCGGACGGGTTGCGCACACTTCTGGCAGGCAAACCGACAGGAGACCTGCCATGAGTGACTACGTGATCGCCCCCAACGCCCTGCCCTCGGTGGCCGTCGCCGGCCAGTCCGCGCGCTTCCCGCTTCGCCGGGTGTTCTGCGTCGGGCGCAACTACTCCGAGCATGCGCGCGAGATGGGCCACGATCCGGACCGCGAACCACCGTTCTTCTTCATGAAACCGGCCGACGCGGTCGTCCCGGCGGAGGGCACCCTCGCCTATCCGCCGCTCACCGCCGACCTGCACCACGAGGTGGAACTGGTGGTGGCGATCGGCAAGGGCGGGGTCGATATCGACCCCGCGCAGGCGCTGGATCACGTTTGGGGATACGCGGTCGGCCTGGACCTGACGCGCCGAGACCTGCAGGCGCAGGCCAAGAAGATGGGCCGCCCCTGGGAATGGGCCAAGGCCTTCGACGGCTCCGCGCCCTGCAGCCCGCTGGTGCCGGCGAGCGTGGCGGGGCATCCGCAGCGCGGCGCGATCTGGCTTGAGGTGAACGGCGAGGAGCGTCAGCGCGGCGACCTGGCCGAGCAGATCTGGCCGGTCAGCGACGTCATCGCCCATCTCTCGCGATCGGTGCAGCTCAAGGCCGGCGACCTGATCTTCACCGGCACTCCGGCGGGCGTCGGCGCCTTGCAACCGGGCGACCGCCTCGAAGGCGGCATCGAGGGCATCGCCGAATTCAGCCTGGGCATCGCCGCACGCTGATTCCCGCGCGCAGCGGGCGAACCCGCGAACTCTCCGGGACCAAGGCGCTCCCACAAGCAGGTAGGATGGCGCAGCGCACCTGCGCTCGCCCTCCACTATCACCCTGCGGCCTTCACCGCCCGAGATTCCGGTTACGCCGAACATGCCCGATCCGTCCCGCGTGCCCACGTACGGCATGCACCAACGCAGCGACCGCGCGGACTTCTACATCCGCGACAAGCAGGCGCGCCCGGCGCTGACCGCGCCACACCGGCACGAGTACTTCCAGATCCAGATCAACCTGGGCGGTGACACGCTGCAGCACATCGGCGGCGCGGTCCGCCCGTTCCCGCGCAACACCCTGGCGTTCATCCTGCCGCATCGCCTGCACGTGATCCCGCACCCCGAAGACGGCAACTTCGTGCTGATCAACTTCGCCCAGGAGTTCCTCCTGCCGCAGGTGCGCTGCGACGCCCTGGACCTGGAGGACATTCCGCTCAGCGAGGCGCAGGAACTGGCGCCGTTCCGCTTCCAGGAGCACCTGGATTTCATCCTCGACGACGACGAATTCGGCCCGGTCGCCGAACTGCTGGAGCGGATGCGCGCGGTGGACAGCGCGCGCCGCTTCGGCTCCGAGCTGATCCTCAAGGGCTACCTGCTGCAGTTGATCGGCCTGGTCTGCGCGCGCTACCAGGACGAACTGCTGGCGCTGTCGGCGAACAAGGCCGAGAAGCGCGGCCGGCGGGATGCCATGAGCCGGGTGTCCAGGTACATCCGCGAACACCTGCTCGATCCGCGGATGAACCTCAAGGACGCCGCGGCGGCGGCGTTTCTGTCTCCCAACTACCTCACCCACCTGCTGCGCAAGGAAACCGGCAGCAGCTTCTCCGAACTGGTGCTGGAGCGCCGCATGCGCCTGGCGCGCACCCACCTGATCAACGGCAACAAGCCCCTCGCCCACGTCGCCCTCGCCTGTGGCTTCACCGACGAAGCCTACTTTTCGCGCTGTTTCCGCAAACGCCACGGCATGCCGCCAGGACAGTTCCGCCGCGAGCAGCAACGGGGCGCGAAACCCTGAACAAAAAAACGGCGCCCTGCGGCGCCGTTCTTCTGTCAGACGTTCTCCATCGGAGGCTTGGGGTAGACCAGTGCACGCAGCTTCTTCAGGCGATCCTTGATTCGGCGCTTAAGCCCGACACCCTTGCGCAGCGCGTTGAGCTTGATCTGCTGCAGCAGGTTGCCGGCCACGTACATCTGGTTGGTGGCGATGCAGAACACCGGTTTGCCGGTGATGCGCATGATCTCCTGCGCCTGGAATTCCTCGCTCTCGATGAACAGCCGCGAGCTGAGGTTCTTGCCGTAGACCTCGGCCTTGAACTTGTGGTGGATGTTCAGGCGCCGCCGCTCCTCGGCCGAAGGCAGGTCGACCATGCACAGGGTTTCGTACTGAACCCCGTGGCGGGCCAGCCACGCTTCGGTTTCGCCACGGTATTTCTCCAACCGGCTGGTGACCAGCGCGGCCACCTTGGTGGAGGGAATGAACAGCGGTTTGGCCGTGTTGAGGAACTCGATATAACGCGGGCCGTCGTCGTTCTGCTCGGCAGTGGGGTCTTCGCACAGGACGCCGTCGATATCCAGACAAGCGGACATCAATAACGGGTGATGCATGATGTTCCACTCGAACAGTCGTGGCTGCGGGACAGCTTCGAAGTGCACATCGACCTGCGCGGTATTATCGCTCTGGGCGAATACCGCCAGACTCACCACGTCGCCGGAATAGGCCGCCCTGACCTGCTCCAGCGCGGCCTGCATGGACTTCCCCGTAGAGATGCTGTCGTCCACCAGAAGAATCTTCTTCGCCTCCTGCGGTTTGCTCCGGGACGCGAACTTGTAGGTCCGGGTACTGCCCTTCCTCAGGTCGTCGTTGCGCAGGAACGAGTAGAGATCGGTCAGCGGAAGATTGAGTTTCAGGGAGATGATGCTGGCGGCCAGCATGCCGCTTCGCGGAATGCCCACGACGAGGTCTACATCAGGCGGAATGCGGGTTGCAAAGCGCGTGGACAGGTAGGACACGTCGTTGATGCTTCTGTAGTTCATGCACGAAACTCCTGGGCGCAGAATCCTTCTTGACGACAAACGGAAGCGCCTTGCGGGGCTGGCCGCAAAGCATCGTTCGGTAATCGGAGGGGGTAACCTCGGCGACTTCCCTGTTTGTTGGGAACGACTATGTCGTAGTGGTCATATACGCATCGGACTGCACTTCGCGGACTCCCGATCAAACCGGAGAAGTCCGCGAATGCATGCTTTTGTCATTCGGGAATATATATGAACGAATTACCGAGAAACCCCACCGGTCATAACTCGTAACACTCGCCTGTCTTCAGCCCCACGCGGAGGAAGTTATCCGTCCTGCACTAACTGGTCATATCCGGCCAATGACACATGCGGACACGCGGATATGTGAAGTGTCGGGAAAAGTGTGCCAGGAAAGTTGAAAGCCAATCCCGGGAAGTTCGGCAACAACGCGGACGCTCCGTCCGACGAAAGCCAGCGCGTCTGGCGGCTCGGCTTGGGTGGCGGCCGGTAGAGGTTTAAAATGGCGGTCCTCTTGCAGTGCGGTGCTTCCCAATGAGCTTATCGATTTCCACGGCGGCCCCGGCTCCGCGCCCAGGTACGCCGATGGTCGCCATGACCTTGCTGCTGCTCGGCGCGGTCGCCCTGAGCCTGGGCGTCAGCGGCCGTCAGGCGTTGCTGTTCATCGTCGGCGCGTCGCTGGGCCTGGTGCTCTATCACGCCGCGTTCGGCTTTACCTCGGCCTGGCGGGTATTTCTCAACGACCGCCGGGGCGCGGGCCTGCGCGCGCAGATGGTGATGCTGGCGGTGGCGGTGCTGCTGTTCTTCCCGGCGCTGAGCGCGGGCACACTGTTCGGCATGCCGGTGAAGGGCCTTGTCGCGCCGGCGGGTACCTCGGTGGTGATCGGCGCCTTCATCTTCGGTGTCGGCATGCAGCTGGGTGGCGGCTGCGCCTCCGGCACGCTGTTCACCGTCGGCGGCGGCAATGCGCGGATGCTGGTCACCCTGCTGTTCTTCATCGTCGGCGGTGTGCTGGCCACCCACCATCTGCACTGGTGGTCGGCGCTGCCCAGCCTGCCGCCCACGTCGATCATCACCACCATGGGCATGCTGCCGGCGCTGATCTTCAGCCTCGCGCTGTTCGCCGCCATCGCCGCCCTGAGCGCGCGCCTGGAACTGCGTCGCCACGGCCAGTTGGAACGCGCAGCACCCAGCGAGCATCAGGGCCTGCAGCGCTTTTTCCGGGGCCCCTGGCCGCTGATCTGGGGCGCGGTGCTGCTGGCACTGCTCAACTACGCGACCCTGGCGCTGGCCGGACGCCCGTGGGGCATCACCTCGGCCTTCGCCCTGTGGGGCGCCAAGGTGCTGCAAGGGATGGGGGTGGCGGTGTCCAGCTGGCCGTTCTGGCAGCAGCCGGCGAACGCCAGCGCGCTGGCCGCACCGGTCTGGCAGGACATCACCACGGTGATGGACATCGGCATCATGCTCGGCGCGCTGCTGGCGGCCGGGCTGGCCGGGCGCTTCGCACCGAACCTGCGGATCCCGCTGCGCTCCCTGGTAGCCGCGGTGATCGGCGGGCTAATGCTCGGCTACGGTTCGCGCCTGGCCTATGGCTGCAACATCGGCGCCTACTTCAGCGGCATCGCCTCCGGCAGCCTGCATGGCTGGCTGTGGCTGGTGGCGGCGTTCGTCGGCAACGGCGTCGGCGTGCGCCTGCGACCGTTGTTCTTCCCCGGAGAACGCCGCGAAGTCCAACTGACCGGCTGTTGATCCCCGATGGCTCAGGGAATGAGCCGCAACTCGCGCAGGCGGGCGAACACGTCGAAGAAGGCGTCATCGCTGGCCTGGTAGTCGAGAAAGCCCAGCTTGCGGCTCTTCGACATGTCGGTCACCACCTCGATGGGCCGCCCCAGGTCGGCGTCGGTGTGCCAGGGCGAGATCAGCCGGTTCAGGTCCGCTTCGGCCAGATCGAACTTCGCCACCATCTCGGCCCAGACCTTGCCGTCATCCGCCATCTGCCGCTCCAGCGGCTGCAGGCTGCCGTCGAACGACGCCGCCTCGAGGCCGAACCACTCGGCGATGCGTCGCCACATCCAGCTCCAGCGGAACACGTCGCCGTTGACCACGTTGAACGCCTGGTTGGCCGCTGCCGGCGTGGTCGAGGCCCACAGCAGCTGGCGCGCCAGTTGGCGGGCATCGGTCATGTCGGTGAGGGCATTCCACTGCACCTCGGAGCCCGGGAAGCGGAACGGACGACCGCTGAAGCGGCAGATCGAGGCGTACACCGCGAGGGTGGTCGCCATGTTCATCGCATTGCCCACCGCCACGCCGGTGATGGTGTGCGGGCGGTGCACGCTCCAGCGGTAGCCATGGCGCTCGGCGCCGGCGAACACTTCGTCCTCCTGCGCGTAGTAGAAGTTCTCGACGTCGAGACGGCCCTGCTCCTCGCGGAACGGCGTTTGCGGCAAGGCGCCCTTGCCATAGGCCTCGAACGGGCCGAGGTAGTGCTTGAGCCCGGTGACCAGCGCCACGTGTTCGAGGCTGCCGCGCGGCCCGACGGCATCGAGCAGGTTGCGCACCATGGCGGCGTTGACGCGGATGTTCTCGGCCTCGCTGGACTGGCGCGACCAGGTGCTGATGAACAGGTGCGACGGCGCCAGGGTGGCCAGGGCGGCGTTGAGCGAGGCGGCGTCCAGCAGGTCCGCGCCGATCGGCGTGACGCCGGGCCGGGCGACCGGCTTGCGCGCCAGGCCGGCAACCTGCCAGCCCTGCCCGAGCAGTTCCTCCACGGTCGCGCTACCGACGATCCCGCTCGCCCCGACAACCAATGCAACCTTCGACATAATCGACTCCACGGATAAACGTTCCCGACACCATAAAGACCCCTGGACCGCTGTCCAAGTCGGCACCAAAAGGTAACCACCGATGAAACCCGGGACTCCCGAAGAGCAATGGCGCGAGGATTGCGCGCCGCGCCGCGTGCTGGAACTGTTCGCCACCAAGTGGACCAGCATGATCCTGCACACCCTCCACGCCCGGCATGGCGGACGTGCGCGTACCGGTGCGCTGCACCGCAGCCTGTCCGGAATTTCGATGAAAATGCTCAGCCAGACCCTGCGCGAGCTGGCCGCCAGCGGCCTGGTCACCCGGCATGTGGAGGACAGCGTGCCGCCGGCGGTGGAGTACGCGCTGTCGCCGCTCGGCGAGCTGATGGTGCAGCCGATCGAGATGGTCTACGACTGGGCGCGGACGAACGCCGCGGCGCTGGATGATCTCGAGCCGCGGGCTACCTCGAAGCGACGCTGAGGCTCAGGCGAACGGCAGCGGGCCGGTGAACGAGCCTATCGGCAGCCAGTGGGTGATCAGCCCGGTTTCGGCCCGCCAGTGGTGCAGCAACATCGCCGGTGGCTCGATGTAGGACGCCTCTTCCGCATCCGGGTCCAGGCGCAGGGCGATGGCCGTGGTGGTGCTCGGCGCGGTGCACAGCAGGGTGCCGCCGAAACGCAGCTGCATCGAGCGGTGGATATGTCCGCAAACGATCCGCTCTACCGCCGGGTAGCGCGACACCAGCTGCGCCAGCCGGTGGCCGTTGCGGCATTGGTACAGATCGATGTAAGGGATGCCGCTGTCGAACGGCGGCTGGTGCAGCATGATCAGCGTCGGCCGCTGCGGTTCCCGGGCCAGCGCCTGCTCCAGCCAGGCGACGAGCGCATCGCTGATGTCGCCGTGATGCTCGCCGGGCACGGTGACGTCCAGGCCGATGATGCGCAGCGGTCCGTGGTCGGCGGCGATGAAATGCAGCGGGCCGCTGGCGGGCAGATAATGGTGGTCGGCGAAGGCCGCGCGAAACGCTTCGCGCTCGTCGTGGTTGCCGGGAATGAGCAGTATGGGCTGGCGAACCCCGGCCAGCAGCGCCCTGGCCATCGCGTACTCGGCGGGAGAACCTTCGTCGACCAGGTCGCCGCTGACGATCACCAGGTCCGGCTGCGGATGCAGCTGGTTCAGCTGGTCGATGGCGGCGCGGAACATCGCGTTGGAATCCACCCGTCCCTGGTAGAGCGTATCGGCGGGACGGATGTGCGGGTCGGACAGTTGGGCGATGAGCATTCTTTCCCCAGGGCTCGTATGATCGATGCCCCGGCGGCAATCACGCAGAGCATTAGGCGGAGTACCGCAGCAAGTAACGCGCCACACGGAAGAGCCCGGCGAAGGACAAGTTCATCTGGCGCTTCTCGGAAAAATCCATATATTGAATGCAAAATACAAAAAGAGAGGTGACGAAATGAATAACCCACCCCTTCGCCCGGTCACGGTGCGCTTCAAGGGTCCTTCGCTGCTGAGCACGCCGCTGCTGAACAAGGGCACCGCCTTCTCTGCCGAAGAACGCCGCGAACTGGGCCTGCTCGGCCTGCTGCCGAACCAGATCGAAACCATCGACCAGCAGGCTGCCCGCGCCTACCGGCAGTTCGAGGCCTGCAACACCGATCTCGAACGCCACGTGCTGTTGCGTTCGATCCAGGATTTCAACGAAACCCTGTTCTACCGCCTGGTCGACGAGCACCTCGAGGAGATGCTGCCGGTCATCTACACGCCGACCGTAGGCAAGGCCTGCCAGGAATTCTCGCGCATCTACCGCAGCCACCGCGGCCTGTTCATCTCCTACGATGACCGCGAGCAGATGGATGAAATCATCGGCAACGTCACCAAGGACAACGTTAAGGTGATCGTGGTCAGCGACTGCGAACGCATCCTCGGCCTCGGCGACCAGGGCGTCGGCGGCATGGGCATCCCGATCGGCAAGCTGTCTCTGTACACCGCCTGCGGTGGCGTCAGCCCGGCCTACACGCTGCCGATCGTGCTGGATGTCGGCACCAACAACCCCGAGCGCCTGGAAGACCCGCTGTACTTCGGCATCCGCCGCCAGCGCGTGCGCGGCGAGGAGTACTACGCCTTCGTCGAGCAGTTCGTTGCCGCGGTGAAACGCCGTTGGCCGAACGTGCTGCTGCAGTTCGAGGACTTCGCCCTGGCCACCGCGATGCCGCTGCTGGAGCGCTACCGCGACGAGCTGTGCTGCTTCAACGACGACATCCAGGGCACCGCGGCGGTCACCGTCGGCACCCTGCTGGCCGCCTGCAAGCTCAAGGGCGAGAAGCTCAGCGAGCAGACCGTGGCCTTCGTCGGCGCCGGTTCCGCCGGTTGCGGCATCGCCGAGCAGATCATCGCCGCGATGAAGGCCGAGGGCCTCAGCGACGCGCAGGCCCGCCAGCGCGTCTACCTGCTCAACAGCAAGGGCCTGCTCACCGACGACCAGGAGGGCCTGTACGACTTCCAGAAGCGCCTGATGCACAGCCGTGACGAAGTGGCCGGCTGGAAAACCAGCTCGACGCTGCCCTCGCTGCTCGACGTGGTCGCCAACGCCAGGCCCAGCGTGCTGATCGGGGTGTCCGGCAAGGGTGGGTTGTTCACCCAGGAAATCATCGAGACCCTGCACAGCCACTGCCCGCGGCCGATCATCATGCCGCTGTCCAACCCGACCTCGCAGATCGAGGCGCGCCCGGAAGACGTGCTGAGCTGGACCAAGGGCCAGGCGCTGATCGCCACCGGCAGCCCGTTCAAGCCGGTCACCGTGGACGGCAAGACCTACCCGATCGCCCAGTGCAACAACTCCTACATCTTCCCCGGCATCGGCCTGGGCGTGCTGGCGGTGCAGGCCGAGCGCGTCACCGAAAGCATGCTGATGGCCTCGGCGCTGGCGCTGGCCGAATGCTCCGCCAGTGACGAGATGCTGCCGCCGCTGAGCAAGGTGCAGGAAGTCAGCAAGCGCATCGCCTTCGCCGTGGGCAAGGCCGCCCAGGAAGCCGGCGTGGCGCCGGGGCGCAGCGACGACGAGCTGCACGCGGCGATCGAGGCGAACTTCTGGTATCCGCGTTACCGGCAATACCGCGCGCAGGACTGATCGTCCCGACGCCTTGGCGAAACCAGAACCCCCGGCTTGTCCGGGGGTTTTTCGTTATGGGGACGCAGTGTCGGGGGACTGAACGGCGGGAGGCTGGACGGCGGTGGGCTGAAGCCCACCTTACGTGCCGCGATTCCGCGAACACCAACGCGGGGGGATGGGCGCAAACGAAAAGCCCCCGGCATCACTGCCAGGGGCTCTGGAATTCCGCACAACGCCCGTAGGGTGGGCTTCAGCCCACCACGATACCGTACCCACCGAACTCGGCCGCCGGAGGAACTCAGACCAGCGTCAACTCAACCGCCGGCAAGCCGGCGATGCTGCCCTTCACGGCACCGGCGCCTTCGGCGAAGTACATGCCGATGTAGGAACCGGTGGTGACCACGGTTTCCGGGGTCAGCACGATGCCCTGAGCGGTGCAGTGGTTGACCAGCCACGGCAGCAGGCGGCGCGGATCGCCGGCGGTGTTGACCGCGGTCCAGTCCGGCAGGCGGCGCTCGCCGGCGAACTCGAAGGTCAGCGAAGGGGCGGCGAAGGGAAAGTCCTCCCGATAGGGGATGAACTCGCCGACCACCAGCGCGCCGTGGCTCATCAGGTCCGCCAGTTGCCAGAGCGGCTCGACCTTCGGCCAGTCGGCGTAGCGGCTGGTGACCAGCTCGATGGTCGGGCCCATGGAGCCAATGGCCTGCATCACCTCGTCGTCCGAATAGCTGCGCCCCGGTTCGAAGCGGCGGTTGAAGCGGAACGCCACCTCGAGTTCCAGAGCCAGCGGCTGGAAGTCGTCGCGGCGCAGTTGCGCGCCGGTCGGATGCACGCCGTCGGCCGGCAACGGCGCCGCCTGGATCGGGCCGTCGGAGGATTTCGAGCCGACCTTCCAGCCCGCCACGCCGACCTCGCGCAGGCCGAGGACCTGCTTGTGTACGGCGTAGGCGGCGGCCGGATTGGCGGGCGCCAGCGCCGGGTCCAGCCCAGTCAGCGGCTGACGGCTCTGGCGCGCCTGATGAAGCAGGCTGGCGAGCGTTGATGCGGGAGCAGCGGTAGTCACGGCGGATTCCTCGTTTCGTTCGGCTCGGCCGCCACCCAAGGGTGGCGG
>NZ_JASCPA010000024.1:0-63497 GCF_029959715.1 Pseudomonas sp. PS02288
GGACAAAAGACCCCCCAAGCAAAAAGCCCGGGCCGGGGGGACGCGCGGGGGGGGGGTGCACCCCGCGCCGTCCGGACCGATCAGTAGATGCTGAACGGGAAGTACTTGTCGTTGATCTTCTTGTAGGTGCCGTCGGCAACGATTTCCTTGAGCGCGGCGTTCAGCTTCTCGCGCAGCGGGTCGTTCTTGCGTACGGCCATGCCGATCTTGTCGTTGTCGAACACTGGGTCGCCCTTGAACTCGAAGTCCTTGCCAGCGGCGCTCTTCAGCCATTCCCAATTGACGAACTTGTCGGCCAGCACGCCATCGACACGGCCGGAAGCGAGGTCGAGGTAGGCGTTTTCCTGGGTGTCATAGAGTTTGACTTCGACGGTGTCGGCCATGTTGTCTTCGAGCCAGGTGCCGGCGATGGTCGCGCGCTGGGCGCCGATGACCTTGCCTTTCAGGCTGGCCCTGTCGGTTTTCAGGGTGCTGGCTTTCGGCGCGATGAATTGCAGCTTGTTGGTGTAGTAGGCGTCGGTGAAGTCGACGGCCTGCTTGCGTTCGTCGGTGATCGACATCGAAGCGGCGATGAAGTCGAATTTCTTCGAGTTCAGCGCGGGGATGATGCCGTCCCAGTCGGAAGTCACGACTTCGCACTCGGTCTTCATCTTCGCGCAGAGGGCCTGGGCGATGTCGATGTCGAAGCCGACCACCTGGCCGCTGGCGTCGATCAGGTTGAAGGGTGGGTAGGCACCCTCGGTTCCGATTTTCAGCTTGTCGGCAGCGATAGCGCTGGTGCCGAACGCCAGAGTGGCGGCAGCAGCCAGCAGCATCTTCTTGTAAGTCATCATGAGGGACGTAGCTCCGTTAGCGATTGCTGGACATGAATTGTTTACAGCGCGCCGATTGCGGGTTTTCGAAGACCTGCTGCGGCGATCCTTGCTCTTCGACCAGACCGTGGTGGAGGAAAACCACCTCGCTGGATACCTGGCGGGCGAAGCTCATCTCGTGGGTAACCAGCAGCATGGTCCGACCTTCTTCGGCCAGCGCGCGGATCACATTAAGCACTTCTTGTACCATCTCCGGATCGAGCGCCGAGGTCGGTTCATCGAAAAGAATCACCTTCGGCTGCATCGCCAGGGTGCGTGCGATGGCCGCGCGCTGCTGCTGACCGCCGGAAAGCTGATTGGGATAGACGTGGCGTTTGTCGCCGATGCCGACCTTCGCCAGCAGCGCCTCGGCCACCTCGACGGCTTCCGCCTTGCTCTGCCCGAGCACCCGGCGCGGCGCCTCGATGATGTTGTCCAGCACACTCATGTGCGGCCAGAGATTGAAGTTCTGGAAGACGAAGCCGATCTCGCTGCGGATGCGGTTGATCTGCTTGTTGTCGGCGGCCACCAGCTCGCCGCTCTTGCCTTCCTTGAGCTTCAGCTCTTCGCCGGCAACGATGATCTGGCCCTGGTGGGGGTTTTCCAGCAGGTTGATGCAGCGCAGGAAGGTCGATTTTCCGGAGCCGGACGAACCTAGGATCGAGATCACGTCCCCGTCGCGGGCGGTGAGGGATATGCCCTTGAGCACCTCGAGGTCGCCGTAGCGTTTATGCAGATTGCGTACTTCAAGCGCGGGCGCGGCCTCGGCCATGGGGGGTCCTCTTCGTGGTCGGGTGCAAGCTAGCATGGGGTGAGATGACAGCCAAGCTTGCAACCTTTGATCCAATCTGGACGCTGTCGCGCTTGTCGCATCAATGAAGTTGACTGTCGCGATAAGCAAACATGCTGTCGCATTTTCAACGCCTTTCGCCTGCCGTTGGGCTCAAGTGGGCTGGGGCGGAAAGGCGCCGAACGACGCTGCGCCCTCTGGTGGTGCGCTACTTTTCGCCACGCTGCTGCATTTTGGGCGGGGGACGAGGTGAGTTCTTCCCATGGGTGGAGTCGCTCCGCCGTCGTCCGCCAGCGCGTCTGGTAGCGTTCAGAGATTCTCAGCTGTTTGGGTGTCGGCAGGCGTTTCGGCGCCAACTTCGGTCACGGCGAGGTCCTCGGACCTGAGGCTGGGGTTCTGCAGCACGGTCTCGGTAGCGGCCCAGGCCTCGTCGAGGCGTTTCGACGACTCGCCGATCGAGCGCTCGGCGACTGTCCGCGACGCGTACGGTACTTGCGTCAGGGCCCCGATCCCTGCCCGCCACGCCGAATAGTAGGGCCTCAGGGTCGACTGCAGGCTGCCGGAGACGGTTCGATAGTCCCGCTCGGCCTGGAGGGTCGCGAGCTCCACGCAGTCGCGGGTGCGGATGAGGGCGGCGGCCCCGGCGAACGGCATGCTGGAGGCATCGGCCCGCCACGAGCATTCGACCCAGGACTTGCGGGTCAGTTCGCGAAAGCTCTGCGCGTCACCCGCTTCCGCGAGCGCCGCGCATGAGCTGAAGCCAGCCACCATCAATGCCACACGCATGAAAACCTCCACGTTGCCTGTGCTAGAGCCGTTCCCGCCGGCAGGGGTTTCCGTGACGTGAAGGGCGGCGCTCTTGGAGCGCCAATAATGGCACATTGGAAATGGGGAGTTAGCTTCGAAAGCGGGCGCGTTCATCGGATTTGCCCGAGGTCAAAATGCAGGCAATAAAAAACCGGCCCTGGGGCCGGTTCTTTAAGGTTTCAGTTGATTCAAGCACCACCTGAAACTGGAAGGTGGTGCCCAGGGACGGAATCGAACCGCCGACACGGGGATTTTCAATCCCCTGCTCTACCGACTGAGCTACCTGGGCAACGGGGCGCAATTAAACGGATTTGGCTTTGCCCTGTCAAGCGAGGTGAAGAAAAATATTTAATCAGAACGGGCGCTTACGTTTTTGCTCAGGCGCTGGGTGGCACGTAGCCTTCGGCCTGGGCGTAGTCCTCGCCGGAGAGGAACTTGTCCATCTCGGCCTGCAGGAACTTGCGATCCTCGACGTTCATCATGTTCAGCCGACGTTCGTTGATCAGCATGGTCTGGTGTGCCTGCCACTCGTCCCAGGCCTTCTTCGAGACGTTGTTGAACAGCTCTTCGCCCTTGGCTCCGGGGTACGGCGGACGGTCGAGGGCGGGCAGTTCCTGTTTGTATTTGCGGCAGATCACGGTGCGGGTCATGGGCTTTCTCCTGCGTTCAGCTCGTCGGCGGCGCGTTTCAGCAGTTTCTTGACCGGGGCGGCAAGGCCCAGGCGCGGCGGGGTGGCGAGGTTATACCAGAGCCAGTCGGCCTCGGCCACGGCGTGGGGCATGCTGCTGACTTCCACCAGCCAGGGTTCGATGGCCAGGCGGAAATGGCTGAAGGTGTGAGTCAGCCCGGGCAGCTCGCGGCGTTCGCCCAGCTGCAGGAAATGCCGCGCAGCGAGGGTTTCGAGCGCCTGCAGATTGTCCAGTTCGGGCAGGCTCCAGAGGCCACCCCAGAGGCCGCTGGCAGGGCGCCGGTAAAGCAGGATGGCGCCTTCGCGGTTGCTCAGCAGCGGCATCAGCGTGCGCTTCTGCGGCAGCTCCTTGCGCGGCTTCGGCGCCGGGAAGTCGGTCTCGCGGCCGAGCAGATGCGCGCGGCAGCCGGCGCGCAGCGGGCAGAGCAGGCAACTCGGCTTGCTGCGCGTACAGAGCGTGGCGCCGAGGTCCATCATCGCCTGGGTGTAGTTGCCGACGCGGTGCTGCGGGGTGAAGCGCTCGGCCGCGCTCCACAGCTGGCGGGCGACCTTCGGTTCGCCGGGATAGCCGCTCTGCGCGGTGTAGCGTGCCAGTACCCGCTTGACGTTGCCGTCGAGGATAGGCGCGCGCAGGCCCATGCTCAGGCTGGCGATGGCGCCGGCGGTGGACAGGCCGATGCCGGGCAATTCGGCCAGCGCGAGCACGTCACGCGGAAACTCGCCGCCATGCTGCTCGACGACGATCTTCGCCGTGCGGTGCAGGTTGCGCGCGCGGCTGTAGTAGCCCAGGCCGGTCCACAGGTGCAGCACTTCGTCCTCCGGCGCCTCGGCCAGTGCCTGCACGTTGGGCAGTACCTGCATGAAGCGGCCGAAGTACTCCAGCACGGTGGCGACCTGGGTCTGCTGCAGCATGATCTCGGACACCCACACGCGGTAGGGCGTTATGCCCTGCTGCCAGGGCAGGTCCTTGCGCCCGTGGCGGTCGTACCAGTCGAGCACCGCCGCGGAGAACTGCTCGGGGCTCATCGCTTGAACAGCCCCTTGAGCGCGTCCTTGAGTTCCGGGCTTACCTTGTCGCCAAGCTTCTCCTCGATCTTCTGGTTGAGCTTGTCTCCGGCCAGTTGCGCGGCGACCTTGCCCATCCCGTCCTTGTCCAGACGGCAGGCCTTGGCGCCCAGTTCCAGCGGGCCTCGGCAGCGCAGCGGCCAGGCGATGTCGGCATAGCGCGCATTGACCTGGCAGGCCGGGTCGGGCATTTCGCCCTTGTCGCCTTCGATGACGATGCCGACGCGGTAGTCCATGCCCAGCACGCGCAGGTCGAGGTCGCCGTCGCCGTTGACCCGCAGGCCGGGAATGCGCGCCTTGAGGTCCGGGTTGCTGGCCACGCCGTCGCGGAAGGTCAGACTGCCCTGGAGCTGTTCGAACGGCGTGTTGCGCCCGCGCGGCTCGCTGGAGAGCGATTTGCGGTTGAGCGTGGCGATGGCCATGCACAGTTGCTGTTCGAGGTTGGCATCGACCAGTACGCCGTCGTTGAGGCTGAAGTCGGCAGTGCCGTTAAGTCCTTCGATCCAGGCCTTCTGACTGTTGCCGCGGGTGCGCAGGTCGGCGTTCAGGTCGAGCAGGCCCTGGATCGGCGACGCCTCGCCCTTGCGCTGGAGAATCTTCTCCACCGGCACGCGGGCGATGTGGCTGGTCAGGGCGAGTTGCACTTCCGGCTGGCGCGCGTCGATCCGGCCCTTGGCGTCGAAACGGCCGTCATGCAGGTCGCCGCGCAGTTCCTCGACGGCGAGCAGTCCGTCCTTGGCATTGCCCCGGAGCGAGGCATTGGCGATCGGCAGCTTGTCCAGGGTCAGCAGGCCTAGGTCGAGATCGACCTTCGCATCGAGTTTGCGCAACGGGTCGAGCGGCAGCGCCGGTTCGGCGCTCCAGGCCTGCTGCGACGGTTTCTCCGGCAGCTCGCTGGTGCCGCGGCCGGCGGCGGCGATGCTGCCGTCGACTTCCGACTGGCGCGCGGCACTGGCGGCCTTGCTGTCCTTCGAAGTGGGCGGCAGGTAGCGGTCGAGGTCCAGGCGGTCGCCCTTGAGCTGCACCTGCAATGCCCGTTTGGCCAGGTCGGTTACGGCGATCGAACCGTTGAAGGTGCCGCCGTCGAGTTTCAGCGTGAGGTTGTCCAGCGTGATGCTGTTCTCGGTGGCAGTCAGGCGGGTGGCCAGCTCGGCTTTACTCAGCGCGCCGGCATCGGCCATGGGCGGCAGTTGCTGGCCGATGCCTTCGAGGAATTCCCTGAGGTTGAACTCGGCGATGGACAGGCCGCCGCTGAGTTTGGGCTCGGATTCCAGGTCGCGCACCTTGAGGTCGCCGATGCCGCGCAGGCCATTGGCGGTCAGCTTGAGGCTGTTCCATTCGGCGATTTGCGCGGCGAGGTCGGCGAGCAGTTCGCCCTGGGCGCTGAAGGCCAGGGTCTTGCCTTGCAGCGGCTCGCCGGACGCCTCGCCGGACAGGCGCGCGTTGCCCAGCTGGTAGCGCTTGAGTGCGCGGTCGAAGCGCAGGTCGGCCTGCAGTTCGGTGCGCGCGCGCATCACCGGCTGGTTGCTGCCGAAGAAGGCGCTGAGCGTGATCGGGATGTCGCTACCTTCGCGAATCGCGCCGGTGCTCAGCTCGATGCTCTCGGCGTTGAACTCGCGACCGTTGCGCTCGTCGCGATAGGTGACGCGGGCGTCCTTCACGCTGAGGCTGTCGATGTCGAGTTTCAGCGGCTCGGCGGGTGCCTCGGCACGCTGCTCGGCGGCGTCGGAGGAGGGCGCGGAGGCCGTCGCTTCGCCGCTGGCCTGGGGCGCCGGGTGGCCGACCTGTTCCCAGTTGCCGTTGCCCTGGGCATCGCGTTTCAGGGTCAAATTGAGCCCTTCGACGCGGATGTCGCTCATCTGCACCTGTTTGCGCAGCAGTGGCAGCACGCGCACGGACAGCCCGAGCATGCGCAGGTCGGCGAACGGTTCGTTCGGCGTCGCGGCGCTGGCCAGCGTGGCCTCGTGGAGTTCGATGCCGAGCCAGGGGAACAGGCTCCAGCCGATGTCGCCGTTAAGGGTCAGCTCGAGGTTGGCCTTGTCGTGGGCGATCTTGCGGATCTCGTCCTTGTAGTCGTTCGGGTCGAACAGGTGGGTCAACGCGAAACCGAGGGCGACCAGGAGCAGCAGCAGTCCGAGGAAGACCAGACCCAGGATTTTGCCGAGGGCTTTCATGGACGAGTCCTTGTAGTCGGGGTGAAGAGGCGTGCGGCAAAACAGCCGCACGCATGGAGGGCCCGCAGTATAACGCGACCGTTCAGAGCGCTGCGGCGACCCGTTCGGCGATCGCCAGGCTGGCGGTCAGCCCCGGCGACTCGATGCCGAAGAGGTTCACCAGCCCCGGTTGGCCGTGTTGCGCGGGCGTCTGGATGACGAAGTCGGCGGCCGCCTCGCCGGGGCCGGAGAGTTTCGGCCGGATGCCGCTGTAGCCGGGATTCAGGCGGCTGGCGTCGAGACCGGGGAAGTAGCGGGCGATCGCCGTGGCGAAGGGTTCGCGCAGCGCTTCGTCGACCCCATAGTCGAGGGTATCGAGATAGCGCACGTCCGGGCCGAAACGCAGCTGCCCGCCGAGGTCGAGAGTGGCGTGCACGCCGAGGCCGGCGGTGTTGGCTTCCGGCATCGGGTAGATCAGGTGCTGGAACGGCGAGCGTCCGGCGTAGGTGAAATAGCGCCCCTGGCACAGGTGCAGGGCCGGGATCTGCGCGGCGCCAGGGCCGTCGGTCTGAGCGGCGAGGTCCTGGGCGAACAGGCCGCCGGCGTTGACCACGCGCTGCGCCTTTATCTGGAACGGCTCGCCGCCGCTGACGCCGCTGGCGATCCAGCCGTCGCCGTCGTGGTGCAGGCTGTCGACGCGGGTGTCGAGCACCAGTTGCGCGTCCTGCTGCTCCGCGGCGGTCAGCAAGGAGTGCATGTACAGGTGGCTGTCGATGATCCCGGTGCTCGGCGAGAGCAGCGCGGCGACGCCGCGTACCGCCGGCTCCATCTCCGCCAGCCGCGCCTGGCCGATCTCGCGCAGGTCGCCGACGCCACAGGCCTCGGCGTTCGCCGCGAGTTTCTCCAGCTTGGCGCGTTCGGTGTCCTCCACGGCGACCAGCAGCTTGCCGATCCGCCGGTGCGGTACGTCGCGCTCGGCGCACCAGGCGTACAGCCGTTCGCGGCCTTCCAGGCAGAGTTCGGCCTTCAGCGAGCCCGGTTCGTAGTAGATGCCGGCGTGGATCACTTCCGAATTGCGGCTGGAGGTGTGGCTGCCTATGAGCTTTTCGCGCTCGACGATGAGCACGCTTTGTTGCGGGCTGGCGAGACGGGCGGCGCAGGCCAGGCCGAGGGCGCCGGCGCCAATGATCAGGGTATCGATGCTATCCATGGCGTTCGCTGCATGAAGGGCTGTTCGGGTCGGTCGTCCGGTGAGGTCGCCGAGATTCGGTGAGGGCCGAGCGGTCGCAATCACGGATGATGGCGCGTTGCCCACCTGCATGCGTCTGCCTGGCGGGGCGAAAGTTCCAGTCGCGCTGGATTTTCCCAGTCGGTGCGGTGAGTTGTCGCATGCGTCGTGGTAAATTCCGCGCGCTTGTTCCTGCCTTGCTTGCACATACAACTATAGGAATTACCCATGAGCAGTTCTCCCTTGCCGGTTGGCAAGGCCGGGCCTGCGTTTCTTTCCAAGGAACGTACCATCGCCCGTCCTGGCTTCAACCGCTGGCTGGTCCCGCCAGCTGCCCTCGCGATCCATCTCTGCATCGGTATGGCCTACGGCTTTTCGGTGTTCTGGTTGCCGCTGTCGAAAGCGGTAGGCATCGGTAGTGCCGTGGCCTGCGCTCCGGAAATGGGCTTCCTCGCCCAGGTCTTCGCCGCCGAATGCGACTGGAAGATTTCCATGCTCGGCTGGATCTACACGCTGTTCTTTATCTTCCTCGGCTGCTCCGCGGCGATCTGGGGCGGCTGGCTGGAACACGCGGGCCCGCGCAAGGCCGGCCTGGTTTCGGCGGTCTGCTGGTGTGGCGGCCTGCTGATTTCCGCCCTCGGCATCTACACCCACCAGATCTGGCTGATGTGGCTGGGCTCCGGGGTGATCGGCGGTATCGGCCTCGGTCTCGGCTACATCTCGCCGGTGTCGACGCTGATCAAGTGGTTCCCGGACAAGCGCGGCATGGCCACCGGCATGGCCATCATGGGCTTCGGCGGCGGCGCCATGGTCGGCGCGCCGCTGGCGGCCAACCTGATGGGTCATTTCGCCACCCCGACCAGCGTCGGCGTGTGGGAAAGCTTCGTCGCCATGGCCGCGATCTACTTCGTGTTCATGGTCGGCGGCGCACTGTCGTACCGCGTTCCGCCCACCGGCTGGAAGCCCGAAGGCTGGACGCCGCCAGCGAAGAAAAGCGAAAACGTGATGATCACCCACGGCCACGTGCACGTCAGCGTCGCCTGGAAGACCCCGCAGTTCTGGCTGGTCTGGGCCGTCCTCTGCCTCAACGTCTCCGCCGGTATCGGCATTCTGGGCATGGCTTCGCCGCTGCTGCAGGAAGTCTTCGGCGGACGCCTGCTGGGTGTCGACGGCAGCTTCGGCGACCTCGACGCCGGGCAACTGGCGCAGATCGCCGCGATCGCCGCCGGCTTCACCGGCCTGCTCAGCCTGTTCAACATCGGCGGGCGCTTCTTCTGGGCGTCGATCTCCGATCACCTGGGACGCAAGGCGACCTACGCGATCTTCTTCGCCCTCGGCTTCGTGCTCTACGCCTCGGTGCCCTGGTCCGGCCATGCCGGCAGCGTCGCGCTGTTCGTCGGTGCGTTCTGCATCATCCTGTCGATGTACGGCGGTGGTTTCGCCACGGTGCCGGCCTACCTCGCCGACCTGTTCGGCACGCAGATGGTCGGCGCCATCCACGGTCGTCTGCTGACCGCCTGGGCCGTCGCCGGCGTGCTCGGCCCGGTGCTGGTCAACTACATCCGCGAGTACCAGCTGTCGATCGGCGTCGAGCGTGCTGCAGCCTACGACATCACGCTGTACATCCTCGCCGGCCTGTTGGTGCTGGGGTTCATCTGCAACCTGCTGGTGCGCCCGGTGAATCCGAAGTACTTCATGAGCGCCGAGCAACTGGCCGCCGAGCGCGCCCACGGCGAGAAGTCCGCGCCGGTCAGCGAGCTGGCCTGGTCGGCCAGCCCGTCGAGCGTGCCGCTGGTGATCGTCGCCTGGCTGGTGGTCGGCATCCCGCTGGCCTGGGGTGTCTGGGTCACGCTGCAGAAAACCGCTGCACTCTTCGGTTGAGCTCCACGATCTGCTGCGCGTCGGCCCTCCGGCGGGCAGTGAAGGCGCGGTGCCGTAACGCCGCGCCGGAGGTGCGCGCGGAGCCGCTCAGGTCCTGACCGGCTCCGCCCCGCGGGATCGCAAACGGCTTTTTCGCGCTCCGCCGTTCCCACCCAGACGCGCCGCGTCTGCGGCCTGTCGTCCTACCTTGCGTTCGGCCTATAATGTCGCCCCTTTCGCCCTGAGATTTCGCGGAGCTGGTGATGGCCGAACGTACGGCATCTGTCGAACGCAATACCCTGGAGACCCAGATCAAGGTCTCGATCAACCTGGATGGCAGCGGCAAGTCCCGTTTCGACATCGGCGTGCCCTTCCTCGAGCACATGCTCGACCAGATCGCCCGGCACGGCCTGATCGACCTGGACATCCAGTGCAAGGGCGACCTGCACATCGACGACCACCACACCGTGGAAGACGTCGGCATCACCCTCGGCCAGGCCTTCACCCAGGCGGTCGGCGACAAGAAGGGCATGACCCGTTACGGCCACTCCTACGTGCCGCTCGACGAGGCGCTGTCGCGCGTGGTCATCGATTTCTCCGGGCGTCCCGGCCTGCAGATGCACGTGCCGTTCACCCGCGCGGTGGTCGGCGGCTTCGATGTCGACCTGTTCCAGGAATTCTTCCAGGGCTTCGTCAACCACGCCCTGGTCAGCCTGCACATCGACAACCTGCGCGGGACCAATACCCACCACCAGATCGAAACGGTGTTCAAGGCCTTCGGCCGCGCGCTGCGCATGGCCGTGGAGCTGGACCCGCGGATGGCCGGGCAGATGCCTTCGACCAAGGGAATCCTCTGATGCAGACTGTCGCCGTGATCGACTACGGCATGGGCAACCTGCACTCCGTGGCCAAGGCGCTGGAGCACGTCGGTGCCGGCCGCGTTCAGGTGACCAGCGATGCCAACGTGATTCGTGAGGCCGACCGCGTGGTGTTCCCCGGCGTCGGCGCGATCCGCGACTGCATGGCCGAGATTCGCCGCCTGGGCTTCGACGAACTGGTCCGCGAAGTCAGCGCCGACCGCCCGTTCCTCGGCATCTGCGTCGGCATGCAGGCGCTGATGCAGCGCAGCGAGGAGAACGGGGGCGTCGACTGCATCGGCCTGTTTCCCGGCCAGGTGCGCTTCTTCGGCAAGGACATGCAGGAAGACGGCGAGGCACTCAAGGTGCCGCACATGGGCTGGAACCAGGTGCGTCAGGAAGTCGATCACCCGCTGTGGCACAACATTCCCGGCGACGGTCGCTTCTACTTCGTGCACAGCTACTACATCGAGGCCGGCAACCCCCGCCAGGTGGTCGGTCGCGGCCATTACGGCAAGGAATTCGCCGCTGCACTGGCCGACGGCTCGCGCTTCGCCGTGCAGTTCCACCCGGAGAAGAGCCATACCCACGGCCTGCAATTGCTGCAGAACTTCGCCGCCTGGGATGGCCGCTGGTGAGCACCGCACGCAAGGCGAAAATGCCGATCCTGCAACTCGACGCGGCCCAGGAAAGCGCCGCGGTCGAGGTGCTCAAGCGCTTTCTCGAGGACCGTTTCGAGCTGGAGCTGGGTTCGTTCGAAGCCCGGGAAGTGCTCGATCTGTTCGCCCGCGAGGTGGCGCCGCTTTACTACAACAAGGCGATCTTCGACGTGCAGGCGCACCTCAAGGACCGCTTCGAGAGCATCGAGAGCGACCTCTGGGCGCTCGAGAAACCCTGATTACCCTTGCAGGCCTCCCGGGTTCGCAGCGCCGAAGCGCTTGCCCGGCGTGCCTTCGAAGAAGGAACAAACATGCTGATCATCCCCGCAATCGACTTGAAGGACGGCGCCTGTGTGCGCTTGCGCCAGGGTCGTATGGACGACTCCACGGTGTTCTCCGACGATCCGGTGAGCATGGCCGCGAAGTGGGTCGAGGCCGGCTGCCGGCGCCTCCACCTGGTCGACCTCAACGGTGCCTTCGAGGGCCAGCCGGTCAACGGCGAAGTGGTCGCGGCGATCGCCCGGCGCTACCCGCACCTGCCGATCCAGATCGGCGGCGGCATCCGTTCGCTGGAGACCATCGAGCACTACATCAAGGCCGGCGTGAGCTACGTGATCATCGGCACCAAGGCGGTCAAGCAGCCGGAATTCGTCACCGAGGCGTGCAAGGCCTTCCCGGGCAAGGTCATCGTCGGCCTGGATGCCAAGGATGGCTTCGTCGCCACCGACGGCTGGGCGGAGGTCAGCGCCTTGCAGGTGGTCGACCTGGCGAAGCGCTTCGAGGCCGACGGCGTCGCCGCGATCGTCTACACCGACATCGCCAAGGACGGCATGATGCAGGGCTGCAACGTCGAGGCTACCGCAGCCCTGGCCGCCGCCAGCCGCATTCCGGTGATCGCCTCAGGCGGCATCCACAACCTGGGCGATATCGAGAAGCTGCTGCTGGCGCGCTCGCCGGGCATCGTTGGCGCCATCACCGGTCGCGCCATCTATGAAGGCACGCTGGACGTGGCCGAGGCGCAGGCCTTCTGCGACGGCTTCAAGGGCTAGATAGTTGAGGTAGGGCGCGCGGGCCGCCTGGGCTGCGCGAACCGCTGACGGTTACCGGTGCGCACGGCGCACCCTACGAGAGAAGTCGCCATGGCACTGGCTAAACGCATCATCCCCTGCCTCGACGTCGACAACGGCCGCGTGGTCAAGGGCGTGCAGTTCGAGAACATCCGCGACGCCGGCGATCCGGTGGAAATCGCCCGCCGCTACGACGAGCAGGGCGCCGACGAGATCACCTTCCTCGACATCACCGCCAGCGTCGACGGTCGCGACACCACGCTGCACACCGTCGAACGCATGGCCAGCCAGGTGTTCATCCCGCTCACCGTCGGTGGCGGCGTCAGAACGGTGCAGGACATTCGCAACCTGCTCAATGCCGGGGCGGACAAGGTCTCGATCAACACCGCGGCGGTCTTCACCCCCGAATTCGTCGGCGAGGCGTCCTCGCGGTTCGGCTCGCAATGCATCGTGGTCGCCATCGACGCCAAGCGCGTCTCGGCGCCCGGCGAGACACCGCGCTGGGAAATCTTCACCCATGGCGGGCGCAAGCCGACCGGCCTGGACGCGGTGGCCTGGGCCAGGAAGATGGAAGACCTTGGCGCCGGCGAGATCCTGCTCACCAGCATGGATCAGGACGGCGTGAAGAGCGGCTACGACCTCGGCGTCACCCGCGCCATCAGCGAGGCGGTCGGGATTCCGGTGATCGCCTCGGGCGGCGTCGGCAATCTCGAGCACCTAGCCGCCGGGATTCTCGAAGGCAAGGCCGCCGCGGTGCTCGCCGCGAGCATCTTCCACTTCGGCGAATACACCGTTCCCGAAGCCAAGGCGTACCTGGCCAGCCGCGGTATCGTCGTACGCTGACCGTTTCCGTCATCGCCCCTACGCCGGGGGCGATGCTACCGGGCGTTGCCCGAGCCTTTCGCGCGTCAGCGTTTTGCCGTCGATCAGCGTGCGCGCCCTGGCTGCGGATATCCTTCATCCACTCCATCGTTCTGCGAGAGATCATGCTCAAACGCGTATTGCTGCCGCTGCTCGGCACCTTGCTACTGTTCGCCGGCACCGCGCGCGCCGAAATCGACAAGTACTACAGCATCGTTCTGCTCACGGAAAACTTCCCGCCGTACAACATGGCGATCAACGGGAAGAATTTCGCCCATGAGAGCAATATCAACGGCATCGCCGTGGACATCGTTCGCGAAATGTTCAAGCGTGCCGATATCCGCTACAGCATGACGCTGCGCTTCCCCTGGGAGCGCATCTACAGGCTCGCCCAGGAGAAGCCCAACTACGGCGTGTTCGTCACCGCCCGCCTGCCGGAGCGGGAGGACGCGTTCAAGTGGGTCGGCCCCATCGGTCCCGACGACTGGGTCCTGCTGGCGCGCGGCGACAGCCCGATCAGCGTCGACAGCCTGGAAGCGGCCGGGAAGTACCGGATCGGCGCCTACAAGGGCGACGCGATCGCCGAGCGCCTGGCGGAAAAGGGCCTGCAGCCGATCACCGTGCTGCGCGACCAGGAAAACGCCAGGAAGCTGGAGAAAGGCCAGATCGACCTCTGGGCCACTGGCGATCCGGCCGGCCGCTACCTGGCCAGGCAGGAAGGTGTGAGCGGGCTGAAAACGGTGCTGCGTTTCGACACCGCTCAGCTCTATCTGGCACTCAACAAGAAGGTGCCGGACGAGGTGGTGCAGAAACTGCAAGCGACGCTGGAGCGGATGCGGGCCGAGGGTTTCGTCGACGAAATACTGGGTCGCTACCTGTAATCGATGCCTGGCCTTCATGATGAAACGCCACGGCGACAGACACTGGAGTAGTGCTGACATGCTGAAATCGTTGCAAAGGACGTTGACGTTGAGCTTGTTGCTGGTGGCCTCGGCAGCACGCGCCGAGCTGCCGGCCGACTACAAGGTGGTCCTGCTGACCGAGAACTTCCCGCCGTTCAACATGGCGATCGACGACAAGAACTTCGCCCGCGACGACGGCATCGACGGCATCAGTGCCGACATCGTGCGGGAGATGTTCAGGCGCGCCGGGATCGCCTACACCCTGACCCTGCGTTTCCCCTGGGATCGGCTCTACAACCTTGCCCTCGACAAGCCCAACTACGGGCTCTTCTCGACCACCTATACCCCCGAGCGCAAACCGCTGTTCAAGTGGGTCGGCCCGCTGGCCAAGACCGGCTGGGTACTGCTCTCGGCGCCTGGCAGCACGATCAAGGTCGCCAGCCTCAAGGAGGCCGAAAAGTACAAGCTCGGCGCCTACAAGAACGACGCGGTCAGCCAGCACCTGGAAAGCCAGGGGATGAAGCCGATCAACGCCCTGCGCGATCAGGAGAATGTCGGCAAGCTGCTCAAGGGGCAGATCGACCTGTGGGCCACCACCGACCCGGTCGGCCGCTACATCGCCAAGCAGGAGGGCGCCACCGGGCTGCAGACCGTGTTGCGCTTCAACGACGCCGAGCTGTACCTGGCGCTGAACAAGGACACCCCGGACGAGGTGGTCGAGCGCCTGCAGAAAGCCCTGGACGCCATGCGCGCCGATGGCTTCGTCGAGGACGCGACCAACAACTACCTGTAGTGGCCACGGGCGCGCAGGCGATGCGCGCCCGTATCCCACGGCGCCTGTGCGCTCTTCGCGGCGCGCCGCTGCTCAACGATAGATCCCGCCCTTGCCATGCGCCGCCATCGCCCGATTGCCGCGCACGGCGATCATAAGGTCGATGCCGATCCAGTCGATGCCCTGTTCGCGCAGGCGCGGCAGCTCGCGTTCGAGCACCGCGAGGGTATCCGGGTGCGGGTGGCCGATGAGCACCGCCGAGCCCTGCTTGCGGGCCAGCTGAATGCCGGCGGCCAACTGTCGGGCGACTGCCTGCGGGCTCGGATCGTCATCGAGAAAAACGTCGCGCGACAGGCTGGCCAGGCCGATCTTCTGCGCCTGGGCGGCGGCGACGGTGGCGGGGCTGGTGCGGCTGTCGAGGAAGATCAGGTGGCGGCGCTGCAACTCGCCCATCAGCCAGGCCATCGGCTCTGCTTCGGCGGTCATCCGGCTGCCCATGTGGTTGTTCAGGCCGTGCGCGTAGGGCACGGCGTCGAGCGCCGCGTCGAGACGCTCGTGAAGTTCTTGTAAGGGCATCTGCGGATGCCAGGAGAAGGGCCCGCCGGCAGGGTCCATCGGCAGGTGCAGGAGTACGGTCTTGCCGGCCCGGTGCGCGGCCAGTGCCAGTTCGCGTGCGTGCGGGGTGTCGGGGAGGATGGACAGCGCGACCGGACCGGGCAGGGCCAGCACGCGGCGGTCACGCGGCGGATTCTGCCCGAGGTCGTCGATGATCAGCGCCAGGCGCGGACGCTTGCCTGGCGGCTGATTCGCCTGCTCGGCCTGCGCCAGGCCGAAGACGCCCAGCAGCAGGAGCAGCAGCCAGGCCCGCACCGGCTTACTTGCTGCGGGTGAGGTTCAGGCCCTTGAGCAGGTTCAGCGCCTGGTTCAGCTGGTAGTCGTCGTCCTGCAGGCGCGGTTCGGTTTTGCTCGGATGCCCGCTGGGCTTGTCCGCGCCGCCGTTGCCGTTGCCCAGGTGACCGGCAAGATCGGCTTCCTTGAAGGTCTCGCCGTCGCCCTCCGGGGTCACCTTGGCGCGAGCCACTTCGATGTCGGGGACGATGCCCTGGGCCTGGATCGAGCGGCCGTTGGGGGTGAAATACAGCGCGGTGGTGAGCTTCAGCGCGCGGTCGTTGTTCAGCGGTAGCACGGTCTGCACCGAGCCCTTGCCGAAGCTGTCGGTGCCCATCAGCACGCCGCGTTTGTGGTCCTGCAGGGCGCCGGCGACGATTTCTGCCGCCGAGGCGCTACCACCGTTTATCAGTACCACCAGCGGTACGCCTTCGCTGGCATCGGCTGGATCGGCGGAGAAGCGCAGCTCGGAGTTGGCGATGCGGCCCTTGGTGTAGACGATCAGTCCGTCGGTGAGGAAATGATCGGCCACCTCGACAGCCGACTGCAGCACGCCGCCAGGGTTGTTGCGCAGGTCGAGGACCAAGCCCTTGAGCTTGCCGTTGTTGTCCTTGCGCAGCTTGGCCAGCGCCTTGCCGACTTCCTCGCCGGTGTTGATCTGGAACTGGGTGATACGCACGTAGCCGTAGCCCTTCTCGAGGAACTGGCTCTTCACGCTCTGCACCTTGATCACCGCGCGCGCCAGTTCGACGTCGAACGGCTTGCCGCCCTCGCCACGCATCAGGGTCAAGGATATCTTGCTGCCCGGCTTGCCGCGCATCTTGTCCACGGCATCCATCATCGACAGGCCCTTGGTCGGCTGCCCGTCGATCTTCACGATCAGGTCGCCGGCCTCGATGCCGGCCTTGGACGCCGGAGTGTCGTCGATCGGCGAGACCACCTTGATGAAGCCGTCCTCGACACCGACCTCGATGCCCAGGCCGCCGAATTCGCCGCTGGTACTTTCCTGCAGTTCCTCGAACTCCTGCGGATCGAGGTAGGCGGAGTGCGGATCGAGGTTGCTGAGCATGCCCTTGATGGCGTTTTCCAGCAGGGTCTTGTCGTCCACCGGTTCGACGTAGGCCGCCTTGATGCGGTCGAGCACCTCGGCGAAGGTTCGCAGCTCGTCCAGCGGCAGCGGCGCCTTGGCCTGCGCGGCCGGCGTGGCAGGCATCGGCGCCGGCGCCATCGAGGCCGGAGGCTGTTGCGCCCAGGCGCTGCCACTGCCCGCGATGAGCGAAAGGGCCAGGGCGAGCGAGGTGGGGCGAAGCAGATGGCGCACGTGCAGCATGTCGAACTCCAAGGTAATGAACGCGCTAACCCTGCGCGCGGCACCATTGCGTGGGGTCGCTGGGGCGGCCCTGCTGGCGGATGGCGAAATACAGCGCGGGGGTTTCTTGGCCCCCGCTGGTGCCGACGGTGGCGATCGGCTCGCCGGCCTTGACGATGTCGCCGGCACTTTTCAGCAAACTCTGGTTGTGGCCGTACAGGCTGAGATAGCCCGAGCCATGGTCGAGAATGACCAGAAGCCCGGCGCCACGCAACCAGTCGGCGTACACCACGCGGCCGCCATGCACCGCGCGGACCTGGCTGCCGGCACTGGCGCCGATCAGTACGCCGTCCCACTTGGTTCGAGCGTCGTCGCCGCGCGGAGTGCCATAGCGTGCCACGATGCGTCCGTCCACCGGCCAGGGCAGCTTGCCACGGGCACTGCCGAACGGGCCGCCGTAGTTGGCCCCGGCGCTGGACACCAGCGGTCCGCTCGGGGCGCTGGGCGTTCTGTTCGGCGCGCCCTTGGGCTGCTCGCGGGCCAGGGCTTCCTGGCGGCGTTGCTCGGCAAGCGCCTGCTGACGCGCCTGCTCGGCCTCACGGGCCTGGCGGGCGAGAGTTTCCTCGATGGTCCTGAGCACCTGGCCGAGTTCGGCCTGCTCCTGCTCGCGGGCCTTGAGGCTGCGGTCCTTGGTCGAATAATCCTGATTCAGCTTGGCCAGGGCTTCCTGGCGCTCCTTGCGGACCTGAACCAGTTGCTCGCGACGACTGTCGAGGCCGTCCTTCTGCTCGTTGAGCTGGGCGTTTTGCGCGGCGATGTCGCTCTCGACGTTGGCCAGTTGGCGCAGCGTCTCGTTGAACGCGGTGAGCTGTTCGAGACGGGCCTGGCTGAGGTAGTCGTAATAGGTCAGGGTACGGGCGAATTTCTCCGGATTCTGCTGGTTGAGCAGCAGCTTGATGTATTCCTGGCGACCGCTCTGATAGGCGGCGCGGGCCTGGATGCCGATCAGGCGTTGCTGCTCAAGGCGTGCGTCCTGGAGTTTTTTTTTCTCTTCGTCGAGGCGCTTGAGCTCGTCCTGGCTCTTGCGCATCTCCTCTTCGAGCTGCCTGACCTGCTTTTCCAGCTCGCCCATCTCCGTTTCGGTGCTGCGCAGTTGCTTCTGCACGCCGCTTTTTTCCTGCTGCACTTTCTCCAAAAGCTTTTTCAGCTCGGCGACGTCCTTGCGCGCCGCCTCCAGCTGTTGCTGGGTTTCGGCGCGCTGGTCGGCGAACGCCGGGCTCAGCAACAGGGTGGCAAGCAGGAGGGTCAGGATGCGGAGCATGGAGTGCAGCGATACCGGGATAGAAGTGGAGGTTAGTATGCCTAAGAACCTGTTCACGATCTGCTGTACGTTGGCGTTACTGCGTCAAAAACAAGTTCGGATGCTCATTTACCACTCGTAACTCCGCTTCCTCATGTGTTTTTGCGGGGCGCCTTGCCCTTATAACGCTCCAGCTCGCGAAATCGTGAACAGGTGCCAGGACGGCGCGGACGCCTTGGTTCAAGCCGCGGGCCGGACACCGCGAAAAGACGCGGTGTCGGCCGCGACGGCATCAGTCCAGGGTGATGATCGAGGTGCCGGTCATCTCCGCCGGAATCGGCAGGCCCATCAGCGTCAGCATGGTCGGCGCGACGTCGGCCAGCACGCCGCCTTCGCGGATGTGCAGCTTGCGCTTGCCGACATAGATGAAGGGCACCGGCTCGCAGGTATGCGCGGTGTGCGCCTGGCCGGTGCCTGCGTCCTTCATTTGCTCGACGTTGCCGTGGTCGGCGGTGATCAGCGCTTCGCCGCCGACCTTGTCCAGCGCGGCGGCGATGCGGCCGACGCAGGTGTCGAGGCATTCCACGGCTTTCACTGCGGCTTCGAACACGCCGGTATGGCCGACCATGTCGCCGTTGGCGTAGTTGACCACGATGACATCGTAGCGCTGGTTCTCGATGGCCTCGACGATGCGGTCGGTGACCTCGGGAGCGCTCATCTCCGGTTGCAGGTCGTAGGTGGCGACTTTCGGCGACGGGATCAGGATGCGCTCTTCGCCTTCATAGGGCTCTTCGCGGCCGCCGGAGAAGAAGAAGGTGACGTGGGCGTACTTCTCGGTCTCGGCGATGCGCAGCTGGGTCTTGCCGTTCTTCGCCAGGTACTCGCCGAGCACGTTGGTGAGCGCTTCCGGCTTGTAGGCGCTGGGTGCGTCGATGCTGGCGGCGTACTGCGTCAGCATCACGTAGCCGGCCAGTTTCGGCTGGCGCGCACGGGGGAAGTCCTTGAAGTCGGGTTCGACGAACACGCGGCTGAGCTCGCGGGCGCGGTCGGCGCGGAAGTTCATGAAGACCACCGCATCGCCGTCTTCCACCGGCGCCGGCGCACCGATGGCGGTGGCCTTGACGAATTCGTCGCTCTCCTCGCGGGCGTAGGCGGCCTCGAGGCCGGCGACCGCGGTGTCGGCGGTGAACTGCGCCTTGCCGTCGACGATCAGGTCGTAGGCCTGCTGCACGCGGTCCCAGCGGTTGTCGCGGTCCATCGCGAAATAGCGCCCGATCAGCGTGGCGATGCGGCCCTTGCCCAGGCGCGCGAAGGTGGCGTCCAGCAGTTCGATGGAGGCCTGGGCGCTGCGCGGCGGGGTGTCCCGGCCGTCGAGGAAGGCGTGCAGGTAGATCTTCTCGGCACCGCGACGCGCGGCCAGTTCGGCCATGGCGACCAGGTGATCCTGGTGGCTGTGTACGCCGCCGTCGGAGAGCAGGCCGAGGATGTGCACGGCCTTGCCCGCGCTGACGGCCTTGTCGACGGCGGTGCAGATCGCCGGGTTCTCGAAGAAGTCGCCGTCGCGGATCGCCTTGGTCACGCGGGTGAAGTCCTGATACACGACGCGGCCGGCGCCCAGGTTCATGTGGCCGACTTCGGAGTTGCCCATCTGTCCGTCGGGCAGGCCGACGTCCATGCCGCTGCCGGAAATCAGGCCGTTCGGCTGGCTTGCCACCAGGCCGTCGAGGACCGGCTTGCGCGCGGCGAGCACGGCGTTGGAGTCAGGGCTGTCGCTGTGACCGAAGCCGTCCAGGATGATCAGAACCAGGGGTTTGGGCGTTGCGCTCATGAAAGGCTTCCTGAAATTTTCCATTCGTTGCGGCGGGGTGGCCGCGCTGGGCAGTTGCCATCGAAAATCGTCGGCCGTGGCAGTGACGGCGGGCTCGGCATTCTACGGGGCCGCCTGGTTTCGCGTCACGGTTCGGCAGGTTTCGGCCGGCTCGGGGTGCTGTGTATACTGGCCGGCATTTTACCGCCCTGGAACCTATTGATGCTCGCCAAGCTGATTGAATTCGCCACTAACCACTACGTGCTTGCCAGCCTGTTCGTCGTGCTGCTGATCGCCCTGATCCTCAACGAGTCGCGCCGCGGCGGCCGCAGCCTGAGCAATCGCGAGCTGACTTCGCTGGTCAACAGTGGCGAGGGCGTGGTGTTGGACGTTCGCGTCAAGAAGGAGTTCGACACCGGGCACGTGGTCCATGCGCTGAACATTCCTCACGACAAGGTGGTCAACCGCGTGGCCGAGCTGGAAAAGCACAGGTCCAAGACCCTCATCGTGGTCGACGCCATGGGCCAGCATTCCGGAACCGTCTGCAGCGAGCTGAAGAAACTCGGCTTCAACGCCGTCAAGCTGTCCGGCGGTATCTCCAGCTGGCGCGGAGACAACCTGCCCCTGGTCAAGTGATATGTCGAAGATCGTCATTTACACCACGCCCTGGTGTCCGTACTGCATCCGCGCCAAGCAGTTGCTCGAGCGCAAGGGTGTCGCCTTCGAGGAAATCGGCGTGGAGCGCGACGCCGCGTTGCGTGCCGAGATGACCCGCAAGGCCGGCCGCACCTCGGTACCGCAGATATGGATCGGCAGCACCCACGTGGGTGGCTGCGACGATCTTTTCGCTCTGGAGCGCGCCGGCAAACTCGACGCCTTGCTCAAGGGCTGATTTCCACTGTCGTAACTCACAAGGCTCTGCCATGACTGAAGAAACCACCAACGGCGCCGCCCAGGACGCTCAGAACCCGCAATTCTCTCTGCAGCGCATCTATGTGCGCGACCTCTCCTTCGAAGCGCCCAAGAGCCCGGAAATCTTCCGTCAGGACTGGACGCCGAGCGTCGCGCTGGACCTCAACACCCGCCAGAAGCCGCTGGAAGGCGACTTCCACGAAGTCGTGCTGACCCTCTCGGTCACCGTGAAGAACGGTGAAGAGACCGCCTTCATCGCCGAAGTGCAGCAGGCCGGTATCTTCCTGATCAAGAACCTGGACGCCGGCTCGATGAGCCACACGCTCGGCGCGTTCTGCCCGAACATCCTCTTCCCGTATGCCCGCGAAACCCTGGACAGCCTGGTCACCCGTGGCTCGTTCCCGGCGCTGATGCTGGCCCCGGTGAACTTCGACGCGCTCTACGCGCAAGAGCTGTCGCGTATGCAGTCGGCCGGTGAAGGCACGCTCAACTGAGTGCCGGACGCCGCGAATGAACGCCCTTCGGGGCGTTTTTTTATGTCCGCGCGAAGCGAAGCGGTGTGCGCAGTGAACCGTCGCAGGCGCCTCGGGTCGATTGTCCGGTAAGCCCAACGCCCATCATGGAGTACCTGCAATGGACCTTATCCGCATCATCATCGCCATCCTGTTGCCACCGCTCGGAGTCTTCCTCCAGGTCGGCTTCGGCGGGGCGTTCTGGCTGAACATCCTGCTCACGCTGCTTGGCTACATCCCCGGCATCATCCACGCCGTCTGGGTCATCGCGCGGCGCTGAGCCGCTGCACGGGAGCCGGCGTGCAAGGCGCCGGCTGCGGGTAAAGCGTCGCGCTTTGCCGCGATGTCGCGGAGATCGTCCTAAAATTTCCGGTTACTGAACCTTCCCTGCCTCGCATCGGACTAAAGCAGATTCGATCCGGCATTCGGAATAGTCCGGTTGTGCGCACTGGTTTACCATGCCGGCCTCGCGAATCAGAGGGAGTCGCAGAACTTCCGTGCCATTTCAGTTGCTAGGGAAGCGAACATGAACAGAACATCGCCCATCGACGAGAAGGCCTTCCGCCGTATTCTCGGCCGCAACGTATCCCTGCCGCTCGGCATGGGTATCCTCAGCTCGCTGTTTTTCATCGCGATCATCTTCTATCTCCTCGACGTCAGTCGCTGGGTGGAGCACACCGATCGCGTCATCGCCGAGTCCAACGAAACGCTGAAGCTGGTGATCGACATGGAAACCGGCCTGCGCGGCTACCTGATCACCGATGACGAGATATTCCTTGAGCCCTACCAGCGGGCGCGCAACGAATTCGTCAGCAAGTCCACGCTGCTCAAGGAGCTGGTTGCGGACAACCCGGTTCAGGTCAACCGAATCGTCAAGATCGAGCAACTGCAACAGCAGTGGATGGATTTTTCCGCGCGCATGATCAGCCTGCGCCGGCAAGGCGACGATTCTTACGTTCAGCAGCTCAAGGACCTGTACGGCAAGCGCCTAACCGATTCCATCCGGGTGATCTTCAGCGACATCCTGGCGACCGAGAGTCAACTGCGTCAGGAGCGTACCGAGACGGCGCAGAAGGTCACGATCTTCGGTGTCGGCGGCGTCATCCTGCTCAACCTGCTGATCAGCGGCTTCCTCGCCTTCATGGGTCGCCGCGAGCTGATGCAACTGTCGCGCACCTACGACGATGCACTGGCGACCCAGTCGGCGCACGCCGAGAAACTGCAGCAGCAGGCCTGGTTCCGCTCCGGGCAGACGCTGCTGGCCGAAGAGTTGATCGGCCAGTTGAGCATGAATCAGCTGGGCGACAGCACGTTGGGCTTCCTCGCCCGCTACTTGGGCATGGTCGTGGGAGCGCTCTACGTGGTCGACGACAAGCGCCTGAGGCGCGTCTCCACCTATGCGTTCAGCCAGGATCAGCTCAGGCAGAGGACGGAACTGGCGTTCGGCGAGGGCCTGGTCGGGCAGGTGGCGGTGGATCGCCAGCCGATGGCCCTCGAGTCGCTGCCGGAGAATTACCTGCGGGTGAATTCGTCCCTCGGTGACAGCCTCGCACGCTCCGTGCTGATCTTCCCGGTGGAGGACAGCGGCGAGCTCAAGGGCGTGATCGAGCTGGGCTTCCTGCGTCCGTTGGAGGAAAAGGACGGCGAGCTGCTCGCGCTGCTCGCCGGCAACGTCGGCTCGGCGCTAGCCGCCGCCAGCTACCGGCAGCGCCTGCAACGCGCGCTGGCCGAGACCCAGTCGCTCAACGAGGAGTTGCAGGTTCAGCAGGAAGAGCTGCGCAGCGCCAACGAGGAGCTGGAGGAACAGTCCTGCGCACTGCGCGAATCCCAGGCCAGCCTGGAGGCCCAGCAGGCCGAGCTGGAGCAGACTAACGAACAGCTTTCCGACCAGGCCCAGGCACTGGAGCAGCACCGCGACCAGCTCAACGAGCGCAACCGCGACCTGCACCAGGCTCAGTTGCTGCTGGAGGCACGCGCCGAGGAGCTGCAGCGCGCCAGTCGCTACAAGTCCGAATTCCTCGCCAACATGTCCCACGAACTGCGCACGCCGCTGAACAGCTCGCTGATCCTGGCCAAGCTGCTTGCCGACAACACCCACGGCAACCTCAGCGAAGAGCAGGTCAAGTTCGCCAGTTCCATCTATTCGGCCGGCAACGACCTGCTCACCCTGATCAACGACATCCTCGATCTGTCGAAGGTCGAAGCCGGCAAGCTGGATATGCACCTCGAGCCGACCGGGCTGGCCCGCCTCTGCGAGAATCTCAGCAACCTGTTCCAGCCGCTGGCCGAGCAGAAGAAGCTGGATTTCCACATCCAGTTCGAGGAGGGCGTGCCGGCCTCCGTGTTCACCGATTCGCAGCGCCTGGAGCAGATCATCAAGAACCTGCTGTCGAACGCCTTCAAATTCACCGACAAGGGCGCCGTCACCTTGCGCATTCGCAAGCAGGACGACAAGCACGTGGCGTTCGACGTAATCGACAGCGGCATCGGCATCCGCGCCGAGCAGCAATCGATCATCTTCGAGGCCTTCCGCCAGGCCGACGGCACCACCAACCGCCGCCATGGCGGCACCGGCCTCGGCCTGTCGATCTCCCGCGAGCTGGCGCGCATGCTCGGCGCCACCGTCGGCGTGGTCAGCGAGGAGGGCAAGGGCAGCACCTTCACCCTGCTGCTGCCGATCGAATACCAGGGCGCTACGCAAGAGTCGGCGAACGCGCCACAGCCCAGCGTCGCCAGTATGCCCGTCGCCGAGCGTCTGCCGTTGCAGCCGCTGGCCAAACCCGCCGCGCCGCCTCTGCCAGCGCTCACCTTCCCCGACGATCGCGACGACTTCACCCGCGAAGGGCGCACCGTGCTGATCATCGAGGACGAGCCGCAGTTCGCGAAAATCCTTTTCGACCTGGCCCACGAGCTGAAGTACAACTGCCTGGTGGCGCATGCCGCCGACGCCGGCTACGACCTGGCGCTGCAGTTCCAGCCCGACGCCATCCTGCTCGACATGCGCCTGCCGGACCACTCCGGGCTCACCGTCCTCGAGCGACTCAAGGAAAATCCCAACACCCGGCACATCCCGGTACACATCGTCTCCGTCGAGGATCGCCAGGAAGCGGCGATGCACATGGGCGCGGTGGGCTATGCCACCAAGCCGGTGTCGCGCGAGCAGATGAAGGACGTGTTCCTGCGCCTGGAAGCCAAGCTGGAGCAGAAGGTCAAACGCATCCTGCTGGTGGAGGACGACGACCTCCAGCGCGAAAGCGTGACCCGCCTGATCGAGGACGACGACATCGAGATCACCGCCGTCGCGCGCGGCACCGAGGCCCTCGACGAGCTGCACCGCAACACCTTCGACTGCATGATCATCGACCTCAAGCTGCCGGACATCGACGGCAACGAGCTGCTGGCGCGGATGGCCGAGGAGGATATCCAATCCTTCCCGCCGGTGATCGTCTACACCGGCCGCAGCCTGACCCGCGACGAGGAAACCGAGCTGCTCAAGTACTCGCGCTCGATCATCATCAAGGGTGCGCGCTCGCCGGAGCGGTTGCTCGACGAGGTGACCCTGTTCCTGCACAAGGTCGAAGCGAACATGCCGCTGGAACGGCAGAAGATGCTCAAGACCGTGCGCAACCGCGACCGTGCCTTCGAGGGCCGCAAGATCCTCCTGGTCGACGACGACGTGCGCAACATCTTCGCCCTGAGCAGTGCGCTGGAGCAAAAGGGCGCTGTGGTGGAAATCGCCCGCAACGGCCTGGAGGCGGTGAGCAAGGTGCAGGAAGACGAGGAAATCGACCTCGTGCTGATGGACATCATGATGCCGGAGATGGACGGCTACGAAGCGATGACCGAGATCCGCAAGGACCCGCGTTTCACCCGCCTGCCGATCATCGCGGTGACCGCCAAGGCGATGAAGGACGACCAGGATCGCTGCCTGCGCGCCGGCGCCAACGACTATCTTGCCAAGCCCATCGAGCTGGACCGGCTGTTCTCGCTGATCCGCGTCTGGCTGCCCAAGCTGGAGGTCTTCTAGTCGATGCCCGAGCGCGCCTTGGAAATCGAGCTTCGCCTGCTGATCGAAGCGGTTTACCTGCGGTACAGCTACGACTTCCGCAACTACGCCATGGCCTCGCTGAAGCGGCGCGTGGTACAGGCGCTGCGGACCATCGGCTGCAGCAGCGTGTCCGAACTTCAGGGCAAGATCCTGCACGACCCGCAGGCGTTCATGGCGCTGCTGCAGTATCTCACCATCCCGGTCAGCGAGATGTTCCGCGATCCGGCGTATTACCTGGCGCTGCGTACCCAGGTGGTGCCGCTATTGCGCACCTACCCGTCGCTGAAGATCTGGATCGCCGGCTGCAGCACGGGCGAGGAGGTCTACTCGATGGCGATCCTGCTCAAGGAAGAGGGGCTCCTGGAACGCAGCCTGATCTACGCCACCGACATCAACCCGCAGTCGCTGGAGCGCGCGCGCCAGGGCGTCTATACCCTGGACAGCATCCGCGCCTACACCGAGAGCTACCAGAAGGCCGGCGGCAAGCGGCTGTTCTCCGATTACTACACCGCCGCCTATGACGCGGTGCTGATGGACAAGTCGCTGCGCGAGCACGTGACCTTCGCCGACCACAGTCTGGCCACCGACAGCGTGTTCGCCGAGACCCAGTTCATTTCCTGCCGCAACGTGCTGATCTACTTCGACCGCGCGCTCCAGGACCGCGCCATCGGCCTGTTCCACGAGTCGCTCGGGCACCGGGGGTTCCTTGGCCTGGGCAGCAAGGAGAGCCTCGACTTCACCAGTTTCGCTGAGCAGTTCGAGCCCGTGTCGAAGCGCGAACGGGTGTTTCGCAAGCTATGAGCCCGACCCTCTCGCAGCGTGCCACGCGCGTTCAGGCGGTTGTCATCGGCATGTCCGCCGGTGGCCTGGACGCCCTCAGCCAAATACTGCGCGACATGCCCGAGGACTTCGGCCTGCCGCTGATCGTGGTCCAGCATGTGCCGGAGAACCATCCCAGCCAGATCGTCGAAATTTTCCAGCGGCTCTGCGCGTTGCAGGTGGACGAGGCCCGCGACAAGGACCGGCCGAAGCCCGGTCATCTGTATTTCGCCCCGCCGGGATATCACCTGCAGGTGGAGATGGATCGCACCTTCAGCCTCAGCGTCGATCCACGGGTGCATTACGCGAGACCGTCGATTGACGTATTGTTCGACAGCGCCGCGGACGTCTGGGGGGATCAGCTGGCCGGAATCCTCCTTACCGGGGCCAATTCGGACGGCGCCGAGGGCCTGCACGGCATCGCCCGCTACGGCGGTCTGACCATCGTGCAGGAACCCACCGAGGCGCTCGCCGATACCATGCCGCGTTCGGCGCTCAAACTGTTCCAACCCGACTACGTGCTGCCGCTCGCCGGCATTCGCCAACTACTGCTTCGAATGGACCGCTGAACATGCTGCCGGAAATGGAGCCAGCCAAACTGCTGATCGTCGACGACCTGCCGGAGAACCTGCTGGCGCTCGACGCATTGATCCGCAGCGAAGACATCGAGGTATTCAAGGCCGATTCGGGCGAGGATGCCCTGGAGCTGCTGCTGCGCCACGAATTCGCGCTGGCGATTCTCGACGTGCAGATGCCTGGAATGGACGGCTTCCAGCTCGCCGAGATGATGCGCGGCGCCGAGCGTACCCGGCACATCCCGATCGTTTTCGTCAGCGCCGCCGGGCGCGAGCTGAACTACGCGTTCAAGGGTTACGAAAGCGGCGCGGTGGATTTCCTCTACAAACCGCTGGACCCGATGGCCGTGCGCAGCAAGGTCAACGTCTTCGTCGAGTTGTACCGCCAGCGCAAGACGCTGCGCCTTCAGCTCAGCGCGCTGGAGCGCAGCCGACACGAGCAGGAGGTCCTGCTCGGCGAGTTGCGGCAGACGCAGGTCGAGCTGCAGCACGCGGTGCGCATGCGCGACGATTTCATGTCGATGGTTTCCCACGAGCTGAAGACGCCGTTGAACACCCTGATCCTCGAGGTGCAACTGCGCCGGCTGTACCTCGATCGGGGCAACCTCGGCGCCTTCGAGCCCGACCGGCTGCGCGGCATGGTGGAGAAGGACGAGCGGCAGGTCCGCGCGCTGATCCGCCTGATCGACGACATGCTCGATGTCAGCCGCATCCGCACCGGCAAGCTGTCGATCCGCCCCGATCTGATCGACCTGGCCGCGCTGGCGAACAAGGTGGTGGACAATTTCGAAGCGCAGATGGCGCAGGCGGGCTACGAGGTTCACCGAGACATCAGCGGGCCGGTGATGGGTTACTGGGACGAGTTCCGCATCGAGCAGGTGGTGGCCAACCTGCTGACCAACGCCATGCGCTATGGCCGGCAGAAGCCGGTGACGATCCGCGTGAAGGCGAGCGACGCATCGGTGCTGCTGCAGGTCGAGGATCAGGGCATCGGCATCTCGGAGTCCGACCAGGCGCGCATCTTCAGCCAGTTCGAGCGGGTCGGCAGCCCCGACAAGGTCGCCGGGCTGGGCCTGGGCCTGTTCATCGCGAAACAGATCGTCAGGGCCCATGGCGGCAACATCACGGTGCGCAGTTGCGTCGGCGAGGGCTCGCTGTTTAGCGTCGAGCTGCCGTTGCAGCAGGCGGTGGCGATGCCCGAAAACGGCCGCGCGCTGCACAGCCGGTTGGCCTGAGCCTCAAAGCTCTGCGCGGTGGCTGACCCCGCGCACCCGGCGCGCGGCTGCATCCATCGGTCCTTCGCGCTGAACCACCCGCGCCGGCTCGGCTCGAACGAAGGTAGCCACCTTCGGAGAGACATCATGCGCATGCACAGAATCGCGGTCCTCACCCTGGCCGGGCTGTTCGCCACCGCCGCCTTCGCCGACAACACCGGTCCGACCCATCCGGACAGCGGCGCCCGCAGCCCGCTGGACAGCAAGGATCGCCAGCAGGGCGTCTACCCGGAGCCCGGGGTCGATACGCAGAGCGGCAGCCCGAGCGCGCCGGGCGTCGACCCGCAGGACGGCGACCGCACCTCCCCGAGCCTGCCGGGCAAGTCCGGCAGCGACGACAACGGGCCGATCCCCAGCGTCGATCAGGACGGCTCACGCGCCACAGGGTCCTGATACGGCCGTCAGCGGCGGGCCTGCCAGGCGCAGTGTCCCGGCCGCGGGCCGACCTGCGGATGATTGCGGCAGGTGTCAGGGCGTCGCTCGTAGATCGTGCAGCGCCGGCTGATCCGGTCCAGATACAGGCAGTCGCCGCTCGCCAGGCGGGTGAGGGTGAACAGGCCGCTCTTCTGGTTGAAGTGCTCGACGCTGCCTTCCTTCATCAGGCGCCGGGCGATCTGCCGCGGCGGCTCGTCGACCTCGAACTGGTCCACCAGTTGCATGCGCACCAGATCACCGATGCGCGCTTCCACCGGGAGCGTGCAGCAGGTCGCGTGACAGTCGTCGCACAGACCCTTCTGGTACTTGACCCAGGTCTCGAGACGATCGACGTCGGCATTGGCGATGGGGATGCGTTTCATGGCCTTGCTCATGGGTTGTACCGGTGGGCGCGCGATCATAGCGATACCCAGCTTTTTTGCCAGTCCCCCTGCATGGCGTTCGCGCCGCGCCGAGGTCCGAGCTAGAGTGCTCGGACGTGCCGGGAAAGGAATCCACGGAAGCCTGAGGCTCCGTCGCCGCAGGGAATGCATTCCACAACGTTCACAGTGAGGTCCTTAGCCGATGACTCAGGAGAAACAGGTTTCAGCCGACGAGGTGGCCGCCTTCCGCGCCTCCGTCCTGTCCAAGCTGACCTATTCGGTGGGCAAAGACCCCGAACATGCCTTCGACCATGACTGGTTCGAGGCGATTGCCCTGGCCGCGCGCGATCGCCTGGTCGACCACTGGATGGATCACACCCGCAACATCTACCGACAGGGCCAGAAACGGGTCTATTACCTCTCGCTGGAGTTCCTCATCGGACGGCTGCTGATCGACAGCCTGAGCAACCTCGGGCTGCTCGAAGTGGCGCGCACGGCGCTGCATGACCTGGGCGTCGACCTCGACCGCATTCGCAGCCTGGAGCCGGACGCCGCGCTCGGCAACGGCGGCCTCGGCCGGTTAGCGGCGTGCTTCATGGAAAGCATGTCGACCCTCGGCGTGGCCGCGCACGGCTACGGCATTCGCTATGAACACGGGTTGTTCCGCCAGGCCATCGTCGACGGCTGGCAGCAGGAACAGACCGAAACCTGGCTGGATTTCGGCAACCCCTGGGAATTCGAGCGCCCAGAAGTCAGCTATCTGATCGGCTTCGGCGGCAGCATCGCCAATATCGTCGACGACAGTGGCGAGCAGCGGCAGAAGTGGAGTCCGGGCGAGGCGGTACGGGCGATCGCCTACGACACGCCGATCGTCGGCTGGCGCGGTGTCAGCGTGAACACCCTGCGTTTGTGGCGCGCGCGCGCCGAAAGCGAGCTGCACCTGGATCGCTTCAATGCCGGCGATCACATCGGCGCGGTGGTCGAGGAAACCCGTGCGGAAAGCATCTCGCGGGTGCTTTATCCGGCCGACAGCACCGAAGCGGGTCAGGAACTGCGCCTGCGCCAGGAGTATTTCTTCGTTTCCGCGTCGCTGCAGGACCTGATTCGCCGTCACCTGAAGCAGCGCGGCACCTTGCTCAACCTGCCCGAGTTCGCCTCGATCCAGCTCAACGACACCCACCCGGCGATCGCCGTGCCGGAGTTGATGCGGGTGCTGGTGGATATCCACGGCATCGCCTGGGACAAGGCCTGGGAGCTGACCGTCGGCACGCTCTCGTACACCAACCACACGTTGTTGCCCGAGGCGCTGGAGACCTGGTCGGTCGGCCTGATGGATCGCCTGCTGCCGCGCCACATGCAGATCATCTACCTGATCAACGCCTATCACATCGACGCGTTGCGGGCGAAGGACATCCACGACTTCGACCTGCTGCGCTCGATCTCGCTGATCGAGGAGGGCAACGGGCGCCGCGTGCGCATGGGCAACCTGGCGTTCCTCGGCTCGCATTGCGTGAACGGCGTCTCCGCGCTGCACACCGATCTGATGCGCAGCACGGTGTTCGCCGACCTGCACAAGCTCTATCCGGAGCGGATCAGCAACAAGACCAACGGCATCACCTTCCGCCGCTGGCTGTACCAGAGCAACCCGCAGCTCACCGCGCTGCTGGTGGAATCGGTCGGCGAGAAGCTGCTGGATACGCCGGAAACCTCGTTGCGCCTGATCGAACCCTTCGCCGACAAGGCCGCCTTCCGCAAGCGCTTCGCCGAACAGCGGCTGCACAACAAGCAGCTGCTCGCGGGGATGGTGCAGGAGCGCCTGGGGCTCTACATCGACCCGCACGCGCTGTTCGACGTGCAGATCAAGCGCATCCACGAGTACAAGCGGCAACTGCTCAACCTGCTGCACACCGTGGCGCTGTATCAGGCGATCCGCGCCGAGCCGCACACCCAATGGGTGCCACGCGTGAAGATCTTCGCCGGCAAAGCGGCGGCCAGCTATCACCAGGCCAAGCTGATCATCAAGCTGGCCAACGACATCGCCCGCACGGTGAACGACGACCCCACCGTGCGCGGCCTGCTCAAGGTCGTGTTTTTGCCCAACTACAACGTCAGCCTGGCCGAGCGGATCATCCCGGCGGCGGATCTTTCCGAGCAGATTTCCACCGCCGGGCTGGAAGCGTCGGGCACCAGCAACATGAAGTTCGCGCTCAACGGCGCGCTGACCATCGGCACCCTGGATGGCGCCAACGTGGAGATGTCCGAGCAGATCGGCGCGGCCAACATGTTCATCTTCGGCATGACCGCCGACGAAGTGCAGGCCCGCAAGCAAAGCGGGCAGTTCTCGGCGGAGCCTTCGGTGGCGGCGTCGCCGCGTCTGGGCGAGGTGCTGCACGCGATCCGCAGCGGGGTGTTCTCGCCGGACGATCCGGCGCGCTACACCGGCCTGATCGATGGTCTGATGGCGCACGACACCTTCCACGTCTGCGCCGACTTCGACGCCTACTGGAACGCCCAGCGCCGGGTCGAAGAGCTGTGGCACGACCAGAAGGCCTGGTGGCGGGCCGCGGCCCTGAATACCGCGCGCACCGGCTGGTTCTCGTCGGACCGGACGATCCGTCAGTACGCGACGGAAATCTGGAAAGTGATGGCGCCGGAGGAATAGCCGGGAGCATCGCCCGGAAGCGCCGCGGGGCCGAGGAAGCGATTCCCGGCCCCGCGCTCGTTTCTACAAGACGGTTCAGCCCGCGGCGTGGCGGCGTTGTTCGCCTTGCTCCAGCTCGTTGCGGTAGTTCAATGCTTCGCTTTCGGTATGGAAGATACCGACCAGCTCGCCCTGTTGATGCACGTCCCAGGTGCGTTTGCCCAGGGCCAGGCTTTCGCGGGATTTGTGCTGGTCGTCACGCTCGGTCACGGTTACGGTCATAGCGGCGTCTCCTGACTGTCGATGGGTGCGACAGGTTGTCGCAGATCCTTTATAGAACTGCTTAGTCACCTATGTAAATCCGTGGATTCGGCGACAGACTGTTGCGCGGATCGCTATGAACTTTTACAGCGAATCGGGTCGGGTGTTGGCGGGCGCGGGCCTCTCCGGGCGGGTCTACGCGAAGCGGAGTGATTCGCAGGCGGTGGGCTGAAGCCCACCCTACGGTGGCGGGTGCATGGGAAGAGCGCCCCAACGGAAAATGCCCGTATCTCGCGATACGGGCATTTTCGTTTTCAGCCGGCGGGTGAGGGTCGTAGGCCCTGCCGCATCATCAGGCTCAGTTGACCTTCGGGTTCAACTCGCCCTTGGCGTAACGCAGGTACATGTCTTCCAGCGAGATCGGCTTGATCTTCGAGGCATTGCCGGCGGTGCCGAACGCTTCGTAGCGGGCGATGCAGACGTCACGCATGGCGGAGACGGTTTTCGCCAGGTACTTGCGCGGGTCGAACTCGCTCGGGTTTTTCGCCATGAACTCGCGGATCGCGCCGGTGGAAGCCAGGCGCAGGTCGGTATCGATGTTGATCTTGCGCACGCCGTACTTGATGCCTTCGACGATTTCCTCGACCGGCACGCCGTAGGTTTCCTTGATGTCGCCACCGTACTCGTTGATGATTTTCAGCCATTCCTGCGGAACGGACGACGAGCCGTGCATCACCAGGTGGGTGTCGGGGATGCGGGCGTGGATTTCCTTGATACGCTGGATCGACAGGGTGTCCCCGGTCGGCGGCTTGGTGAACTTGTAGGCGCCGTGGCTGGTGCCGATGGCGATGGCCAGGGCATCGACCTTGGTCTTGGCGACGAAGTCGGCGGCTTCTTCCGGGTCGGTCAGCAACTGGCTGTGATCCAGGGTGCCTTCCGCGCCGACGCCGTCTTCCTCGCCGGCCATGCCGGTTTCCAGGCTGCCCAGGCAACCCAGTTCACCTTCCACCGAGACGCCGCAGGCGTGGGCGAAGGCGACGGTCTGCTGGGTCACGCGGACGTTGTATTCGTAGTCGGACGGGGTCTTGCCGTCTTCCTTCAGCGAGCCGTCCATCATCACCGAGCTGAAGCCCAGCTGAATCGAGCGCTGGCAGATGTCCGGGCTGGTGCCGTGGTCCTGGTGCATGACCACCGGGATGTGCGGGAATTCTTCCACCGCCGCGAGGATCAGGTGGCGCAGGAACGGCGCACCGGCGTATTTGCGCGCACCGGCCGAAGCCTGGACGATTACCGGGGAGTCGGTCTGGTCCGCGGCTTCCATGATGGCGCGCATCTGCTCGAGGTTGTTGACGTTGAAAGCTGGAATGCCGTAGCCGAACTCGGCGGCGTGGTCCAGCATCTGGCGCATGCTGATGAGTGCCATGGGGGTTTTCTCTCCCGGTCTGGGGGGTTAAGCGCAAAGCCTGCCTCAGGGGCGGGCCGGGTTCAAGTTTAAGCAGGTTACAGCGTTCAAGGTGCCCGGCAGCCGTGGGCGAGCAATTCGTCGTCGGCTACGCGGTAGACCAGGCCTTCGGAGCCCTTGTCGTTGAAGGTCAGTACGCCATCGCTGTAGGTGCTGCCGAACGTCGACGGCTCCTTTTTCAGGCGTTGCGGTGCAGCGTCGGCGCCTAGGCGTATCTCGACGCTGTCCTGCGAGCCGTCGGCGTAGCGCCAGTCCAGGCGGGTGCCGTTGTCACAGCTCCACCGGGTCCAGGGCGTTTGCGCCGTGGACGGCCAATGCGAACAGCCAGCCAGCAGGCTGGCCAGCGATACCGCGATGAGCGTTCTCAATCCGTTTCCTCTCAGGGGCAATCCTGCTCCGAGGCATCGCTGCTCAGGGTCGGGTCGCCGCTGCTGGCCACCTCGACGCGCTGGTCGTCCCGGCTCGTCGGGCTTTCCGACGGCGGCGGGCTGAACACCTCGCAGGCACTTGGCGAACCGCCGCCGGCGCAACCGGCGACTCCTAGGCAGCACAGCAGCAACAATGAATAGCGCATGGTCGTCGTCCATCGGTCCGTTCCAGACCAAGAGACAGCGGGCGGGCCCGGTTGGTTGCCGGGGCCGCTTCGTTTGGCCTCACCGGTTGCCGCGCTGCTCCAGAATTTCCACGGCCGGCAGCACCTTGCCCTCGACGAATTCGAGGAAGGCGCCGCCGCCAGTGGAGATGTAGGAGATCTTCTCGGCCACGCCGTACTTGTCGATCGCCGCCAGGGTGTCGCCACCGCCGGCGATGGAGAAGGCTGGGCTTTCGGCGATCGCCAGGGCCAGCGCCTTGGTGCCTTCGCCGAACTGGTCGAACTCGAAGACGCCGACCGGACCGTTCCAGAGGATGGTCTTCGACGATTTCAACAGCTCGGCGAACTGCGCCGCGGTCTGCGGGCCGATGTCGAGGATCATGTCGTCATCGGCGACGTCGGCGATCGGCTTGACGGTGGCTTCGGCATCTTCGGCGAAGGCCTTGGCGACCACCACGTCCACCGGCAGCGGCACGCTGACCTTGGCGGCGATGGCCTTGGCGGTATCCACCAGGTCGGCTTCGTAGAGCGACTTGCCGACCTTGTAGCCGGCCGCGGCGAGGAAGGTGTTGGCGATGCCGCCGCCGACGATCAACTGGTCGCAGAGCTGGCTCAGCGAGTTCAGCACGTCGAGTTTGGTCGAGACCTTGGAGCCGGCGACGATGGCCGCCAGCGGACGCTCGGGGCTCTTCAGCGCCTTGCCCAGGGCTTCGAGTTCGGCGGCCAGCAGCGGGCCGGCTGCGGCGACCTTGGCGAACTTCGCCACGCCGTGGGTCGAGCCCTGGGCGCGGTGCGCGGTGCCGAAGGCGTCCATCACGAACACGTCGCAGAGCGCGGCGTACTTCTGCGCCAGCTCGTCGGTGTTCTTCTTCTCGCCCTTGTTGAAGCGCACGTTCTCCAGCAGCACCAACTGGCCGGGCTGGACGTCGACGCCGTCGAGATAGTCCTTGATCAGCGGAACCTCGCGGCCCAGCGCCTTGGCCAGGTAGGCGGCGACGGGCGCCAGGCTGTCTTCTTCGCTGTAGATGCCTTCCTCGGGACGGCCCAGGTGCGAGCAGACCAGCACCGCGGCGCCCTTTTCCAGGGCCAGTTTGAGGGTTGGCAGCGCCGCGACGATGCGCGCATCGCTCTTCACCACACCTTCTTTCACCGGCACGTTGAGGTCTTCGCGAATCAGTACGCGCTTACCGTGCAGGTCGAGGTCGGTCATCTTCGCTATGTTCATGAAGGGCGTGGTCATGGAGTCGGTCCTTGAATGAGCGGTTCAGTGAGGGTGGGCAGTACGCAGGAAATGTTCTGCCACATCGAGCATGCGATTGGCGAAGCCCCATTCGTTATCGAACCAGGCCAGCAAGTTCACCAGCCGGGGGCCGGAAACGCGGGTCAGGCTGCCATCGACGATGGCCGAGTGAGGGTCGTGGTTGAAGTCGCAGCTGGCGTGCGGCAGTTCGGTGTAGGCCAGCAGGCCTTGTAGAGGGCCGCTTTCCGAGGCGCCCCGGAGAATCCGGTTGATCTCCTCCGTGGAGGTGTCGCGAGCGGTCTGCAGGGTGATGTCGAGGCACGACACGTTGACCGTCGGCACGCGGATCGCCTTGGCCTGGATGCGCCCGGACAGCTCCGGCAGCAGCCGTTCGATACCGCGGGCGAGGCCGGTGGACACCGGAATCACCGACTGGAAGGCCGAGCGCGTGCGGCGCAGGTCCTCGTGGTGATAGGCGTCGATTACCGGCTGGTCATTCATCGCGGAGTGGATCGTGGTGATGGAAACGTATTCAAGACCCACGGCATCGTTCAAAAGTTTCAGCAACGGCACGCTGCAGTTGGTGGTGCAGGAGGCGTTGGAGACCAGTTTCTCGCCGCCACTCAGGCACGCCTGGTTGATGCCGAAGACCACGGTGGCGTCGATGTCGGCCTCGCTGGCCATCGGTTGCGACAGCAGCACGCGTGGCGCGCCGGCATCGATGAAGCGCTGCGCCTCGCGGCGCGTGTTGTAGGCGCCCGAGCATTCCAGCACCAGGTCCACCTCCAGCGCGCGCCAGTCGATGGCTTCCGGCGTGCGCTCGCGCAGCACCTTCACGCAGTCGCCATTGATGTGCAGGCAGTCACCGTCGACGCTCACCGCGCCGGGGAAGCGGCCGTGGGTGGAGTCGAAGCGGGTCAGGTACTCGATGCTCGCCTGATCGGCGAGGTCGTTCAGCGCGACGATGTCGAAATTCGTCTCGTCGTGGCGCTCGTGCAGCGCCCGCAGCACGCAGCGGCCTATACGGCCGTAGCCGTTGAGGGCGACTTTGTAGGAAGGCTTGGACATGGCGATCTCGGTGGGGAAACGTCCGTGGGACGGGCCAGCCGTGACGCGGCGTATCCCATCGGCACAGGCGATGGGTGTCGCTGCGCTCGACCCATCCTACACAGGCAGGACCCGTAGGGTGGATCGCGTTTCATCGATCCACCGAGCGGTGCAGCGGCGGATGAAAAGAGCGTCGGCTACGCTCAATCCGCCCTGCGGCGTCGTTCCGGCTTTAGTCTTCCAGCAGCTCTTCGGCCGTCGCCAGGACGTTCTCGACGGTGAAACCGAAGTGCTCGAACAGCGCGCCGGCCGGGGCCGATTCGCCGTAGCCGGTCATGCCGATCACGCGGCCCTCGAGGCCGACGTACTTGTACCAGTAATCGGCATGGGCGGCTTCGATGGCGATCCGCGCACCGACTTCCAGCGGCAGCACCGCCTGCTTGTAGCTGGCGTCCTGTTGGTCGAAGACGTTGGTCGACGGCATCGACACCACGCGCACCCGGCGACCCTGCTCGGTGAGTCTGTCGTAGGCGGCCATGGCCAGGCCGACTTCCGAGCCGGTGGCGATGAGGATCAGTTCCGGCTCGCCGACGCAGCCCTTGAGCACATAGCCGCCACGGCTGATGGCCGCCTCGGTTTCGTGGTCGCGCAGGTTATGCGGCAGATTCTGGCGCGAGAAGATCAGCGCGCTCGGGCCGTCCTTGCGCTCGATGGCGTGCTTCCAGGCTACCGCGGCTTCCACCGCATCGGCCGGACGCCAGGTGTCCAGGTTCGGCGTGGTGCGCAGGCTGGTCAGTTGCTCGACCGGCTGGTGGGTCGGGCCGTCTTCGCCCAGGCCGATGGAGTCGTGGGTGAACACGAAGAGCACGCGCTGTTTCATCAGCGCGGCCATGCGCACGGCGTTGCGCGCGTACTCCATGAACATCAAAAAGGTCGCGCCGTAGGGGATCAGGCCACCGTGGAGGGCAATGCCGTTCATGATCGCGCTCATGCCGAATTCGCGGACGCCGTAGTACATGTAGTTGCCCGAGGCGTCTTCCTGAACCACCGGCTTGCAGCCTTTCCACAGGGTCAGGTTGGAGCCGGCGAGGTCGGCGGAGCCGCCGAGCAGCTCCGGCAGCAGCGGGCCGAACGCGTTCAGGCAGTTCTGGCTGGCCTTGCGGCTGGCGATGGTCTCGCCCTTTTCGGCGACCGCGCGGATGAACTCGGAGGCTTTTTCCGAGAAGTCCGCCGGCAGCTCGCCGGCCATGCGCCGGACGAACTCGTTGGCGAGTTCCGGGTAGGCGGCGGAGTAGGCGGCGAAGCGTTGGTTCCAGTCCGCTTCGGCGGCGACGCCGGCTTCCTTGGCATCCCACTCGGCGTAGATGTCGGCGGGAATTTCGAAGGGGGCGTGGTTCCAGCCCAGCGCGGCGCGGGTCAGGGCGATTTCGTCGACGCCGAGGGCGGCGCCGTGGCTTTCTTCCTTGCCCTGCTTGTTCGGCGAGCCGAAGCCGATGATGGTCTTGCAGCAGATCAGCGTCGGCTGCGCGCTCTTGCGCGCGGTGTCGATGGCCATCTTGATTTCTTCGGCGTCATGCCCGTCGACGTTGCGGATTACTTGCCAGCCGTAGGCCTCGAAGCGCGCCGGGGTGTCGTCGGTGAACCAGCCATGGACTTCGCCGTCGATGGAGATGCCGTTGTCGTCGTAGAAGGCGATCAGCTTGCCCAGGCCGAGGGTGCCGGCCAGCGAGCAGACTTCGTGGCTGATGCCTTCCATCATGCAGCCGTCGCCGAGGAACACGTAGGTGTTGTGGTCGACGATGCTGTGGCCGTCACGGTTGAACTGGGCGGCCATGATCTTCTCCGCCAGGGCGAAGCCGACGGCGTTGGCGATGCCCTGGCCGAGCGGGCCGGTGGTGGTCTCGACGCCCGGCGCGTAGCCGAACTCCGGGTGGCCCGGCGTCTTGCTGTGCAGCTGGCGGAAGTTCTTCAGGTCGTCGATGGACAGGTCGTAGCCGGTCAGGTGCAGCAGCGAGTAGATCAGCATCGAACCGTGGCCGTTGGACAGCACGAAGCGGTCGCGGTCGGCCCAGTGCGGGTTGCTCGGGTTGTGCTTGAGATAGTCGCGCCAGAGCACTTCGGCGATGTCCGCCATGCCCATGGGGGCACCGGGGTGGCCGCTGTTGGCTTTCTGCACGGCATCCATGCTCAGGGCACGAATGGCATTGGCACGCTCACGACGGCTGGGCATCGCTGATCTCCTGCGGGTCTTGTAAAGACGGCTAACGAAAAAGGGCGGCTATTTTCACTTAGCGGGAGGTGATCGGGCAATGACGGAAGCGCGGACGGTCGACCGCCGATTCTCCGCGCTTCCTCATCTGCCGTTCGCGCTCGTCCAGGAGCCGCCTGCGAGCCGCCGAGCCAGACCGGATGGCCGGGCGTGCGCGGCGCTTCAGGCGGCTCTGCGCAGGCAGGGTGCGCTGAACAGCTCGCCGTGCCAGATGCCGCGAAGCGTGCGCTGCATCACCAGCGTCCAGACGGCGATCAGTTGCAGCGCCGTGGCGGCGCCGATCACCCCGAACAGTGACAGCGCGGTCAGCCGGTAAAGCTCGAACGTGGCGAGGCTGAATACTCCGAGCGGGAAGGTGAACCCCCACCAGCCGAGGTTGAAGGCCATGCGGTCGCGCAGGTAATGGCGGGTGAACAGCGTCGCCGCGACCAGCCACCAGAGCGCCGCGCCCCACAGCGTCAGGCCGCCGATAAGGCCGATGTCGCGGGCCAGCTCGGCGGCGCCCTGCAGGGGCGTGCCGGCGAACGCCAGCGGGGCATCGCGGCCCATGCTCAGCAGGCCCAGGCAACCGGTGGACAACGGCCCGAGGGGTAGCCAGCTGGTGGCGGCGAAATCGGTGTCCGGCAGCTTGTGCAGCGCCAGGCGCAGCAGCACCAGGGTGATCAGCGAGAACGCCAGGCTCAGCGACATGCCCCACATCAGGTAGCCGACCGCTAACATCTGTCGGGCGGCTTCCGGCGACAGGTGCGGCACCAGCACGCCGGCTGCGCTGGCGGCCACCTCGGGTGCGACGATCGGCAGCAGCCAGACACCGGTCAGCTTCTCCAGCGCGTGGTCCTGGCGGGTGAACATCAGGTACGGCACAAGCATCGCGGTGCCCATCGCCAGCAGCGCATCGACCCACCACAGCGCCTGCGCCAGCGGATAGACGCCGTTGCCCAGGTGCCGCGCGCCGAACAGCGTCATCCCGCTGATCAGCGTCGCCAGGCCCATCGGGATCGCGCCGAGGTACATCGACTGCACCGGGTGCGTGAGCATCGGCATGAAGGTGTCGCGGAACAGCAGGCAGCGGGCGACGAACAGCAGGCTGAAGGTCACGAACAGCAGCGCATTGATCAGCCAGATGGCAAAAGCCAGGTCGTCGCGGCCGGCGAAGGCCCATGGCAGGTTGGCGATGACCAATGCCAGCACGCCGGTGCCCATGGTCATGGCGAACCAGTTGGGCGTGAAGTGGCGGACGAAGGCCCAGGGTTCGGGCAGGCGGGTGAAGGGGCGAGGCATTGCAGCGGCTCCAGGTGGAGTGTGTCAGCAGAGATCGCCAGCCTATGAATTGGTGTGCCATATTAAAAATACATATTCAGCATTCATGGCATGCTTAATAGGTATGAATCTTCATCATCTCCGTGTGTTCCTCGCCGTGGCCGAAGCCGGCAGCATCAGCGCCGGGGCGGCCAGGCTGTTCATCAGCCAGCCGGCGGTGACCCGCGAAATCCGCGAGCTGGAAGCCAGCATCGGCTTGAGCCTGTTCGACCGGCAACCGCGCGGCGTGAGCCTGACCGAAGGCGGCGAGCGCCTGCGTCAGTACGCCCAGCGCATCTTCTCCCTGGAACAGGCGGCCGAGCGCGACCTGCGCGATTTCGCCAGCCTGGCGACCGGCGAATTGCGCCTGGGCGCGAGTGCTACCCTGGGCACCTACCTGCTGCCGACGCTGATCAACCGGTTCCGCGCCAGCTACCCGGAGGTCTTCGTCGAGCTGCTGGTGAGCAATACCCAGGTGGTCACGGATCAGCTCGACGACGCCGGCATCAGCCTGGGCTTCGTCGAGGGCCCGTTCGCCCAGGCGGACTACGCGCACCGCCTGCTCGCCCGCGACGCGCTGCTGCCGGTGGTCGGGCCGAGCCATCCGCTGGCGCGGCGCAGCGGGCTGCTGGCGGCCGAACTCGACGGCCACGCGCTGTACATGCGTGAGCCCGGTTCCGGTGCCCGGGCAAGCATCGAGCAGGCATACGCCGAGCATGGCCTGGAGTTGCGCGCGCAGATGTCCATCGGCAGCACCGAGGCGCTCAAGCACCTGATTTCCGGCGGCGTGGGCATCGCCTGGCTGTCCGAACGGGTGGTGGACAGCGAACTGGCCAGCGGTCAGCTGGTGCGCCTGGATGTGCGCGATCTGCACATCGTCCGCGACCTCCACGTGCTCTGGCGCAAGGCCGACAGCCTGAGCCCGGCACCGGCGGCGTTCCTCCAACTGGTCGACGCGGGTTGATGTGTGGCAGGCAATATCAAAACTTTTTGATATTGCCGTTGCCCGATGTAAATCCCCCGACTAGACTTCGGTCCCTATGAACAACCTGCGCATGCCGCACCTGCGGTTCGAACCGAGCGACGAGCTGGCTGCCCTGTGCAAGGCCGGCGGCGATCCGCTGCGGCTGAACGTGCTGCGCGCCCTGGCCAACGACTCCTTCGGCGTGCTCGAACTGGCGCAGATCTTCGCCATCGGCCAGTCCGGTATCAGCCACCACCTCAAGGTGCTGGCCCAGGCGCGCCTGGTGGCGACCCGGCGCGAGGGCAATGCGATCTTCTACCGGCGCGCGCTGCCGCAGGCCGACAGTTTCGGCGGGCGCCTGCACGCGGCGCTGCTCGAAGAGGCCGATCAGTTGCAGCTGCCGGAAGACTGCCTGGCGCGGATCGCCGCGGTGCACGCGCAGCGCGCGGCGGCCAGTCGCGATTTCTTCGCCCGCATAGCGGACACCTTCCAGGCCCAGCAGGACCTGATCGCCGGGCTGCCGCAGTACCGCGAAAGCGTGCTGGCGCTGCTCGACGCGCTGAGCTTTCCGGCGCAGGCCACGGCCATCGAGGTCGGCCCGGGTGACGGCGGCTTCCTGCCGGAGCTGGCGCGCCGCTTCAGCCGCGTCACCGCGCTGGACAACAGCCCGGCGATGCTCGAGCTGGCCCGCGGGCGCTGCGCGCGCGAGGGCCTCGACAACGTCGAACTGCTCCTCGCCGACGCGCTGGCCGAGCCCCAGCCGGCGGCCGATTGCGTCGTGCTGAACCTCGTACTGCATCACCTGGCGGCGCCGGCGGATGCGCTGAAACACCTGGCGGGGCTGGTGAAGGCGGGCGGCAGTCTGCTGATCACCGAGCTGTGCAGTCACGACCAGAGCTGGGCCAGGACGGCCTGCGGCGATCTCTGGCTGGGTTTCGAGCAGGACGACCTGGCCCGCTGGGCCGATGCCGCGGGGCTCGCCAGCGGCGAGAGTCTCTACATTGGCCTGAGAAACGGCTTCCAGATCCAGGTTCGGCACTTCGCCAAGCCCGATCACCCCACATCAACCGGTAAAGAATAGGAACCGATCGATGAGCGAATATTCCCTGTTTACCTCCGAGTCGGTGTCCGAAGGACATCCGGACAAGATCGCCGACCAGATTTCCGATGCCGTCCTCGACGCCATCATCACCCAGGACAAGCACGCCCGCGTGGCCGTCGAAACCCTGGTCAAGACCGGCGTGGCCATCGTCGCCGGCGAAGTCACCACCAGCGCCTGGGTCGACCTGGAGCAGATCGTCCGCGACGTCATCTGCGACATCGGCTACACCAGCTCCGACGTCGGTTTCGACGGCGCCACCTGCGGCGTCATGAACATCATCGGCAAGCAGTCCCCGGACATCAACCAGGGTGTCGACCGCGCCAAACCGGAAGACCAGGGTGCCGGCGACCAGGGCCTGATGTTCGGCTACGCCAGCGACGAAACCGACGTGCTGATGCCGGCGCCGATCCGCTTCTCCCACGCGCTGGTCCAGCGCCAGGCCGAGGCGCGCAAGTCGGGCCTGCTGTCGTGGCTGCGCCCGGATGCGAAATCCCAGGTCACCTGCCAGTACGAGAACGGCAAGGTCGTTGGCATCGACGCCGTGGTGCTGTCCACTCAGCACAATCCGGACGTCTCGCTGGCCGACCTACGCGACGGCGTGATGGAGCTGATCATCAAGCACGTGCTGCCGGCCGAGCTGCTGCACAAGGGCACCCAGTTCCACATCAACCCGACCGGCAACTTCGTCATCGGCGGCCCTGTGGGCGACTGCGGCCTGACCGGACGCAAGATCATCGTCGACTCCTACGGCGGCATGGCCCGTCACGGCGGCGGCGCGTTCTCCGGCAAGGACCCGTCCAAGGTCGACCGCTCGGCCGCCTACGCCGGCCGCTACGTGGCGAAGAACATCGTGGCCGCCGGCCTCGCCGAGCGCTGCGAAATCCAGGTGTCCTATGCCATCGGCGTGGCCCAGCCGACCTCGATCTCGATCAACACCTTCGGCACCGGCAAGATCGGCGACGACAAGATCATCGCCCTGGTCCGCGAGCACTTCGACCTGCGTCCCTACGCGATCACCAAGATGCTCGACCTGCTGCACCCGATGTACCGATCCACCGCCGCCTACGGCCACTTCGGCCGCACGCCGGAACAGCTCACGGTGGGCGACGACACCTTCACCACCTTCACCTGGGAAAAGACCGACCGGGCGGAAGCGCTGCGCGCCGCCGCCGGCCTGTAAGCACCCGTCCACGGTCCGGTGTTGGAAATGCCGGGCCGGCCCCAGCCCGCGAGAGCCTGAGCGGTCCTGTGTCCGGTCGAGCAGAAGCCCCGCCTCGGCGGGGCTTTTTCATGGGCGCGCAAAATGTGCTGGTGGCGCGCGCTGCGGGCGTCGGCCGGCTCAGGGTCGGCCCCGCGGGCGAGACGCCCTGCGCCGCTTCGCTGAACTCCGCGCAGACAGCCCGGTCTGACGCAGCATCGCCTGCCGAGTCGCGCTAAACTGCGCGGGTTTTTCCCCTTCATACCTGGAGTCGTCCATGTCCCGCGTTTCCCTCAGCCGCTACCTGATCGAGCAAACCCGCAGTCACAACACGCCGGCTGACCTGCGCTTCCTCATCGAGGTGGTGGCGCGTGCCTGCAAGGAAATCAGCCATGCGGTCTCCAAAGGCGCGCTGGGCGGCGTGCTGGGCAGCATGGGCACCGAGAACGTGCAGGGCGAAGTCCAGAAGAAGCTCGACGTGCTCTCCAACGAGATCCTCCTGGAAGCCAACGAGTGGGGCGGCACCCTGGCCGGCATGGCGTCCGAAGAAATGGACAACGCCTACCAGATTCCCGGCCAGTACCCGAAAGGCGCCTACCTGCTCACGTTCGACCCGCTGGACGGCTCCTCGAACATCGACGTCAACGTCTCGGTCGGCACCATCTTCTCGGTGCTGCGCTGCCCGGGCGAATGCTTCAGCCAGAACGAGCCGCTGGGCGAGGAAGCCTTCCTCCAGCCCGGCACCAAGCAGGTCGCCGCCGGTTACGCCATCTACGGTCCGCAGACCATGCTGATCCTGACCCTGGGCGACGGCGTGAAGGGCTTCACCCTGGACCGCGAGATGGGCAGCTGGGTGCTCACCCACGACGACATCCGCGTGCCGGAAAGCACCGCCGAGTTCGCCATCAACATGTCCAACCAGCGTCATTGGGAAGCCCCGGTGCAGCGCTACGTGAACGAGTTGCTCGAAGGCAAGGCCGGCCCGCTGGGCAAGGACTACAACATGCGCTGGATCGCCTCGATGGTGGCCGACGTGCATCGCATCCTGACCCGTGGAGGCCTGTTCATGTACCCGCGCGATTCGCGCGATCCGTCCAAGCCCGGCAAGCTGCGCCTGATGTACGAGGCCAACCCGATGTCGATGCTGATCGAACAGGCCGGCGGCGCGTCCACCGACGGCCACCAGCGCATCCTCGATATTCAGCCGACCTCGCTGCACCAGCGTGTCGCCGTCTACCTCGGCTCCAAGGAAGAGGTCGAGCGCGTGACCGGGTATCACCATCAGGCCTGACTCCGGAACGCCAGCACCCTGGCAACCGCTGCTGCAGTGGTGGTTCGGCGAGGACGGCACGGCGAGCCAGATCGCCGCGCAGCGGAACCGCCTGTGGTTCGGCTACCGCCAGGCTCAGGATGCCGAAGCCCGAGAGCGTTTTGGCGGGCTCACCGCCCAGGCGTTGCAGGGCGAGCTGGACGACTGGGCGCAGACGCCCGACGGCTGGCTGGCGCTGATGATCCTGCTCGATCAGCTTCCCCGGATGATCCATCGCGGTAAGCCCGAAGCCTTCGCCGGTGATGCCGCTGCCCGGGCGCTGCTCGATCTTGGCCTGGCGCACGGCTTGGCCAGCGCGTTGGCGCCGATCCGGCAGGTGTTCTGCTATCTGGTGCTGGAGCACGCCGAGGACCTCGACCGCCAGGAACGCGGCGTGGTGGCGTTCGCCGCACTCGCGGACCTGCACCACGACGAGGAGCGCGCGATCTTCGACGATTTCCTTGCCTTCGCCCGCAAGCACCGCGACGTGATCGCCCGTTTCGGCCGCTTTCCCCATCGCAACGAGATCCTCGGTCGGCTGTCCACCGATGAGGAAAAAGACTTTCTGCGTCGGCCCGGTTCGCGCTTCTGAGCCGCGGCCTTTCCAATCAGGAGCATCACACCATGTCCTTGCGCTTCTCCGCCGTACTGGCCTGCCTGCTGATAGCCGGCTGCAGCAAGATCAACCAGGAAAACTACGCCAAGATCGGCCCCGGCATGAGCAAGGCCGAAGTCGAGGCGCTGCTCGGCGAGCCGACCGAATGTTCAGGCGCCATGGGTGTGTCCAGCTGCACCTGGGGCGACCAGAAAACTTTCATCAGCGTGCAGTACGCCGCCGGCAAGGTAGTGATGTTCTCCGGCCAGGGCCTCAAGTAAAGGAGTTCGCCATGCGCCTGCTGTTCGCTGTTTTCGCCGCCCTGTTGCTCAGCGCCTGTGCGTCCGGCGATGCGCCACCGCCGCCGCGTACCGTCGCTGCGGTCGACCTGCAGCGCTACCAGGGCACCTGGTACGAACTGGCGCGCCTGCCGATGTTCTTCCAGCGCAATTGCGTGCAGTCCGAGGCCCGCTACAGCCTGCGGGCCGACGGCGCCGTTAGCGTGCGCAACCGCTGCAAGACCGACAGTGGCGAATGGCAGGAGGCGGTCGGCGAGGCCGTGCCGCAGGTCGAGGGGCGCACGGACAAGCTCTGGGTACGGTTCGACAATTGGTTCAGCAGGCTCTTCCCCGGCCTGACCCGCGGCGAGTACTGGGTTCTCTACCTGGACGACGACTACCGCACCGCGCTCGTCGGCCACCCGAACCGCAAGTACCTGTGGTTGCTCTCGCGCACGCCCGAGGTCGACGCCGCCGCCCGCGAGCGTCTGCTCGGCGTGGCCCGCGAGCAGGGATACGCCGTCAGCCAGCTGATCTGGCGACAGCCGTAGTCTACTGGCGGCGACTTTGCAGGCGGATGCTCAGCACGGTGTCCCGCTCGCCGTGGGTGAACAGGCACTGCTCGGGTCGGGGCTTGCCGCGTAGCAGCGAGGGGTTGCCGGAGAAACCCACCGGCTCCAGCGGCAGGCCGCGTGGGCTGAGGTTCAGTTGGCCGTTGCCGTCGAGATCCTGGTAGACCTGCACGGCGTAGCGGCCGGCGGGCACTTCGCGCAGCACCAGAACCGCCTCGTTTCCCTGCAGCGTGCGCAGGGGTTGCTCCGCCCATTCCTTGCTGTCGTCAGGCAGCAGCGCGACGTGCACGTCGCCGGCCTTCTGCCGTCCCTCGAGAATCAGGCGGATATCGCCGGCGAACACCGTCCCGCCCAAGGCCATCCATAGCAGCGCGCAATATGTCGTCTGGGTTACGGTTCGAAAAAAGGTCTGTGGCATAATTCGCAACATTTTGCAGGGAATTGGCAGGGTATGCGTCAGGTGCTGGTGGTCCATTACTCGCAAACCGGCCAGCTGAATCGGCTGGTTCAATCGGTTTGCGCGCCGTTGCAGGCGGATGCCGGCATCCAGGTGGATTTCCTGCCGCTCGAGCCCGCCCAACCTTACCCGTTCCCCTGGCCGTTTCTCGGTTTTTTCCGCATCTTTCCCGAAACCGTGCTGATGAAGCCGCAGCCGCTGCGGCCTCTAGCGGTGGATGCCGGGAAAGACTACGACCTGATCATCCTTGCCTACCAGGTCTGGTTCCTTTCGCCGTCGCTGCCGCTGACCAGCTTCCTCGCGTCACCGGAGGCGGCGCGCCTGCTGCGCGGGCGGCCCGTGGTGACGCTGATCGGCTGTCGCAACATGTGGCTGATGGCGCAGGAGAAGGTCAAGGCCAGGCTGGCACAGCTGGGCGCACGCCTGCTCGACAACGTTGCCCTCACCGACGCGTGCGGCACCGCCGCCAGCTTCCTCGCCACGCCGCTGTGGATGTTCACCGGCCGCCGCAAGCCCTATCACTGGGTGCCTGAAGCCGGTATCGCGGACGCGGAGATCAGCGCGGCCAGCCGTTTTGGCGAGGCCATCGCACGACGCCTGTCGGCCGACGCGCTGCCACTCGAGCAACCCATGTTGCGTGGGCTCGGCGCGGTCAAGGTGGACGAGAAACTGATCGGCAGCGAGACCGTGGGCAACCGCAGCTTTCAGTTGTGGAGCCGCCTGCTCAGCGCGCTGGGCCCGCAGCAGAGCCGTCGGCGCGGCGCCGGGCTGGTGCTCTATATCGTCTTTCTGATCAGCCTGATCATCACCGTGGTGCCCGCCGGCGCACTGCTGAAGAAGGTGCTGGCGCCGCTGTTCAAGGCGCGGACGCAGCGTCAAAAGGACTACTTCGCCGGCCCGTCCGGCGAGTGACTTGACCGAGGAATCCCGTGGTTCAACCTGTATTCATCAATCGCATCAGTGCCTTCCTGCCCCACGATGCCGTTGACAACGAGCAGATGGAGGCGCGCCTGGGCCTGGTCGGCGGCAAGCCGTCGCGGGCGCGCAAGCTGGTCCTGCGCAGCAACGGCATCACCGGGCGCCATTACGTGATCGACCCCGCCACGGGCGAGCCGAGCATGAGCAACGCGCAGCTCAGCGCCGAGGCGATTCGCGGCCTGGCCGGGGAGGGTTTCGCGCTGGATGCGCTCGATTGCCTGGTCGCCAGCAGTTCCTCGCCCGACCAGGTGATGCCCAACCATGCGGTGATGGTTCACGGCGAACTGGGCAATCCGCCGTGCGAGGTGGTGTCCACCGCCGGTATCTGCCTGTGCGGCATGAGCGCGCTGAAATACGCCTGGATGAGCGTCGCCAGCGGCGAGAGCCGCAACGCCGTGGCCTGCGGTTCGGAGGTGGCCTCGACGCTGATGCAGGCGCGCAACTTCAACGCCGAATACGAAAGCCGCGTCGACGACCTGGAAAGCCACCCGGAGATCGCCTTCGAGAAGGACTTCCTGCGCTGGATGCTCTCCGACGGCGCCGGCGCGGTGCTTTTGCAGGGCCGGCCGAATGCGCGCGGGCTGAGCCTGCGCGTCGACTGGATCGACATCTACTCCTTCGCCGACCAGATGCCGCCGTGCATGTACGCCGGCGCCGACATGCAGGATGACCAGCTGACCGGCTGGAGCCGCTTCGATGCCGAGGAACGCAACCGCCGCTCGGTGATGGCGATCAAGCAGAACGTCAAGCTGCTCAACGAGAACATCGTCAAGTACACCGTCGAGCAGGCCTTGGAGCGGATCATGGCGCGCCGCGAACTGCGCGTCGGCGACATCGAGCATTTCCTGCCGCACTACTCCTCGCAGTTCTTCCGCGACCGCCTCGCCGTCGGCCTGGCCAACGCGGATCTGCCGATCCCCCAGGAACGCTGGTTCACCAACCTGACCCGCAAGGGCAACACCGGTGCGGCCTCGATCTTCATCATGCTCGAGGAGCTGTTCAACGGCGGCGGCTTGCGCAGCGGCGAGCGGCTGCTCTGCTACGTCCCGGAAAGCGGGCGCTTCTCCAGCGCCTTCATGCACCTCACGGTGGTCGGCGATGAAGCTTGACGAGGTTCCGCAGGATCACAGCTCCACCTACGGCGGGCACAGCAAGCTGGTCTACGCGGTAGATGCCAGCGGCCACTACCAGCACGCGCAGAGCGACGGCTGGGAGCCCGAGGCCTATGCCACGCAACTGGCGGTCGCCGAGATGGAGGCCCACGAGGCCGAAGCGCTGGGCGCGTGGCAGCGTGGCGAGGCGTCGCCGCTCAAGTGCCTGATGTACCGCTATCGCCTGGACGAACCAGCGCTGGGACAGATCACCGGGCTCTGGCAGTGGCGCATCCGCCGGCATTTCCGTGCCGAGGTGTACCGCCGTCTGCCGGCGTCGATCCTAACGCGTTACGCGGAGGCTTTCGGTCTGCCGCTCGAGGAACTGCTGGGCTACCAGAAGGATTTGGCATGAGCGTTTTCCAACACCGCCAGAGCGCCCATTGCGAAAGCGGCGTGATGGCCAGCCTGCTGACCCACGCCGGGCTGCCGATGAGCGAGCCGATGGCGTTCGGCCTGGCCTCCGGGCTGGCGTTCGCCTACCTGCCGATCGTCAAGCTCAGCGGCATGCCGCTGATCGCCTACCGCATGCCGCCGCGTCACCTGATCAAAACGCTGAGCAAGCGTCTCGGCGCGCGGTTGCACAGCCGCACCTTCGGTAATCCGGAGCAGGGCCGCCGCGAACTGGACGCGGCGCTCGACGCCGGCCGCCTCGCCGGCCTGCAGAGTTCGGTGTTCTGGCTGCCGTACTTTCCGCCGGAAATGCGCTTTCACTTCAATGCGCACAACCTGCTGGCCTACGGCCGCGAGGGCAACGACTACCTGATCAGCGACCCGGTGTTCGAGCAGCCGATGCGCTGCGCCGCCGAGGACCTGCAGAAGGCGCGCTTCGCCAAGGGCGCGCTGGCCGCCAAGGGCCTGATGTACTGGCTCGACGACGTGCCGCTGGAGCAGGACTGGGATCGCCTGATCCGCAAGGGCGTGCTGGCCACCACGCGCATCCTCGACGGCATGCCGCTGCCGTGGATCGGCATTCGCGGCATCCAGCACCTGGCCGATCGCGTCGCCCGGCTCGATCCGGCGCAGGCCAAGTACAACCGGCTGTACCTGACCCACATCGTGCGCATGCAGGAAGAGATCGGCACCGGCGGTGCGGGTTTTCGCTTCATGTACGCCAGCTTCCTCCAGGAAGCCGGCGAAAAGCTGGGCGACGCGACCCTGGGTGAAGCCTCGGCGCGGCTGACCGCCATTGGTGATGAGTGGCGCCAGTTTGCCTCGGCCTGCGTACGGGCCAGCCGCAGCAAAACCGAAGCGCCGAACTTTGCGCCAATTGCCGATTCGTTGCGGGGGATTGCCTTGCAGGAGCGGGCGTTGATGAAAGAACTGGGGGCGTGGGCGAAGCGCAAGGGCTGATTCCGGCGTATGGTCTAGCGAATCGTGCGTTGGCTGGCCCTCTCCCCTAACCCCTCTCCCGCAAGCGGGCGAGGGGAACTGATCGCCAATCTCCCGGCCAGCGCGGTCTGGCCCCCTCTCCCGCTTGCGGGAGAGGGCGGGGGAGAGGGCAGCGGTTCAGAACGTGGCGACGAGCGCGAGGCGTCGCACCTCGACACCCGCAGCCAGCGCTTCGAAGCTATCGGCGGCCGGAACATCGCGCCCCTCCAGCAACACCCCCTGCACACAAAAATCCCCCCGCTCGTCCACGACCAGGAGCAGCGCCTGGCTGACCACCCCATCCTGCAGATCCAGCCGCGCCAGATTCGACAGCTGCGACCACACCTTCGCCCCTGCGCCGATGAACAGGTTCGGTCCTTCCAGCCCCAACTGCTGCGCCACATGAAAACCGGCGGCATTGCTGACGCTGTTGACGAACTCGAAAGGCTTGGGCTGCTTGTGCTGCACGCACACCGCTTCCAGCAGGGCGATCATGGTCGGTCGAGCGGGGTGGTGGGAGGCGAGGTACAGGCCGCAGTCGCTGCGGATGTCTGCCTTGATCAACGCACCGCCCAGCAGCGCCTGAAAGATCAGCCGGTCGATGCGCCGCGGCGGGTTGCTCAGGTGCTGGCTCAGCGCGGCTTTCAGGTCCTTGTCGCCGGTCGTGGCCAGGCCATGGATTTCACTGGCGGCGATGACCGTCATTGCTCACCCCCGCAGCCTTGCAGCACCAGGCTGGCGTTGTTGCCGCCAAAACCGAAGAAGTTGGCCAGCACCAGGGCGTCATCGGCCAGCTGAAGGGGCTGGCTGCCAAGCGGCAGGCTGGCCTCGGTGGCGTAGTCCAACCCCGGCAAAGGCCCCTGTTGCAGGGCGTGCATCAGCAGCAGCGTTTCGCTCAGGCCGCAGGCGCCAAGGGTGTGGCCGAGCCAGGGCTTGAGCACGCACAGCGCCGGCATGCGCTCGCCGTAAAGGCTGAGCATGCCGTTGGTTTCGGCGTGGTCGTTGGCCTGGGTGGCGGTGCCGTGCAGCTTGATCAGGGCGATATCGCCGGCATCGCGCCCGGCACTGGCCAGGGCCTTTCGCATCACCCAGTCGATATGGCTGCCGTCTTCGCGGGTGGTGGTCAGGCTGGTGGTGTCGCAGGCGCTGAAGCCGCCGAGCAGGCGGGCCAGCGGCGCGCTGCCGGGTTCCAGCCCGAGCAGGGCGGCGCAGTAGGTTTCGCCGAGCACCAGGCCGTCGCGCTCGGGGTGAAATGGACGGTAGCGGCCGCTGGGGCTCAGCAGGTTGAGGGCGCCAAAGCCCTGCATGGCCACGGCACTCGGCGTTTCGAAGGCCAGCACCAGTACCCGGGCAAGAGGCCCGGCGGCCAGCTGCCGGGCACCGTACAGCAGGCCATTGGCGGCGCTGGTGCAGGCGGTGTTCAGGGTGTAGGCCTCGGCGAACCCCCAGCGCTCGCGCAACTGCCCGGCAAGCCGATCCAGCGAGGTGGAATCGTTTGGCACGAACCCGCCGCGCTCCGCCGCCAGGGTTTCCAGCTCGACGATATCCAGCGCGGTGCTGGCGACAATCAGCAGGCAGTCGTCCAGCCTGCCGCGATCGGCGCCGAGGGTTTCGCCCAGCAGACGATCCAGGCGTTGGTCGAGGCTTTCCTCGCTCGCCGGCACATTCAGGTAGGTACGCGGCTCCTGTACGTCATGCAGCACGAACTCACGGCCAGTCGCCCGCTGACCTTCACGCAGTGCCCGGCTGGCGGTGGCCAGGTCGTCTCCCAGCGCACAGTGCAGGGCGCCGCGCAGCAGGTAGACCGGCGTCACTGCTGCTGCCTGATGAAGGCGGCGATGCTGGCGATGCTGTTGAGGATGCGCCGGCCGTCCTTGGCGCCTTCGATGCGCACGTTGTAGTGCTGCTGGAGGGCCAGCGAGACCTGCAGGGCGTCGAGGCTGTCCATCTGCACCCGGCTTTTCTGGCCGAACAGCGGCTCGTCATCGGTGATGCTCTGCCAGTCGATGTCGTCTTCCTTGTCGCATTCGACGATCAGCAGACGTTTGAGCTGTTCTTCTAGTTGTGTGTTGTCCATTGCGTTTGCTGCACTCGTTTACGGAACAGGAACAACCCGCCAGCGCCCAGCACCAGGGCGAAGAGCAGCAGGCGCGCGCAGTAGGGGGCGACGTCGGCCAGCGAGCCGTGGCCCACCAGCAGGGTCAGGAAGGCGTCCAGCGCCCAGCTCATCGGCGAAAGCTCGGCCAGGCGGGCCATCGCGGCGGGCATCACGCTCTTCGGGACCATGATCCCGCCGAGCGCGGCGAGGATTATATTCAGCCCGCCGCCAAGCAACAGCGCCTGTTCCGCGCTGCGCGCCAGGGCTGCGAGCAGCAGGCCGAGGCTGCCGGTGGCGAGGCCGATGCTCAGCGCCAGCGCTGCATAGGCCAGCGGGCTGCCGGGCAGGCTCAGCGCGGGCAGGCCGAGCAGCGGCAGCCCATAGTGGCCGAGGGCGAGAAGCAAGGCGAACTGCAACAGGTTGATCGCCAGGTAGGGCAGCAGTTTGCTCAGGGCCAGCGTGGCGAGGCTCAGGCCGAGGCCGCGAAAGCGCAGCAGGGTGCCACTCGCCTGTTCGCGCTGGAATCCGCCCGCCATCGGCAGCACCACGAAGAACATGCCGAAGATCAGCCAGGCCGGCACGCTCAGCTGGGTGGCATTGGCGCGGCCGCTGAGCTCGCCGCTGAGCAACTGGTCCTGTTCCTCGATCGTGCTCTGCGTGCGCTCCTGAACCAGTTGCAGGCGCTGCGTCGGCGTGAGGTCGCCGTCCAGCGCGCCGCTGTCCTGCAGGTAGGCGAGCAGGCGGGTCTGCGCCAGGGCGATGGTCACCGCGCCGCGCACGCGCTGGCGCGACAGGCTGTCGACCCGCGCCGGGAAGCTCAGCGTCGGCCCCTGGTGCGGCGTATCGAGCAATGTGCTGTCGAAGTCCGCCGGGAGGATCACCCGGCTCAGCGCCTCGGGGCTGTCGGCGAGCAGGCGGCTGTCGGGCAGCTGCGCCTGCAGGGCGTCGGCGAAGAAGCGGCTCGAGTCGCTGACCTGCTGCGCTTCCAGCACCAGGCTGAGCGGCGGCGGGCGGTCCTGCAGGTAGCTGGACATGGCGAAGGCCATCAGCAGCAGGAACAGCGCCGGCATGATGAACAGCACCGCCAGCGCATGCGGATCGCGGGCCAGCAGCAGCCCTTCCTTGCGGACCAGCGCGCGCAGTCTCACAGCCTTCCTCCGTTGAGGCGCAGGTACAGTTGCTCGAGCGACGGGCGACCGAAGCGCAGCAGGCTGGGCAACTCGTCCTGCCTGGCGATGAAGTCGCTGATGGCCTGGAGCTGATGGCCGTCCAGCGCGGCGATGCGGATTCCGTTGGGGATCGTCTCCGCCGTCAGCTGCAACCCGGCGAGCAGTTCATCCAGGCCGGGCGGAGCCTGTCGGGGCCACTCCAGCAACAGGCCATGTTCATCGCCGAGCAACTCCCGCTTGTCCACATCGAGGCGCACGCGGCCTTCGTGCAGCAGGAAGATGCGTTGCGCCACGCGCTCGACTTCCTCGAGGTAGTGACTGGTGTAGATCACCGCCTTGCCGCTGGCGGTGAGCGCCTCCACGGCGCCCAGGAGCAACTGGCGGCTGCGCGCGTCGACGCCCACGGTGGCTTCGTCGAAGAGGTACAGCGCGGCCGGTTGCAGCAATCCGATGGCGAAGTTCAGGCGGCGCTGCTCGCCGCCGGAGAGTCGCTCGGCGCGGCGCGACAGCTTGTCTTCCAGCGCCGTGTTGGCGATGCAGCGTTCCATCAGGTCGCGGCGTTCGGCGCCGCGCAGGCGGTAGAGGTCAGCGAACAGCTCGAGGTTCTCGCGCACCTTCAGGCCGGCGTAGAACGCCAGTTGCTGCGGCACCAGGGCCAGGCGACGCGGGCCGCGCCAGCGGATCTCGCCCTGTTGCGGCTGCAGCACGCCGCTGATCAGCGAGAGCAGGGTGGTCTTGCCGGCGCCGTTGCTGCCGAGCAGCCCCAGGCATTGGCCCGGTTCCAGCTGCAGGTGGATGTTCTCCAGCGCCGCCGACTCGGCGCCCGGATAGCGAAAACCGAGCCCTTCCAGTTCAAGCATGGACCAGCACCAGCAGCAGTTTGCCGTCCAGCAGCAGGCGCCCCTCGGCATGCACGGCGAAGGCGTACAGCGCACCGGCCGGGCTCAGGGCCTCCTGCGTCGCGCTGACCTGCAGGGCGCCGTCGCGGCGTTGCGGTTCGTGATGCAGGAGGAGGTGCGAGAGCTTGCCGACCAGCGCCATCTCGATGGAATCGTCGGCGCCATATAGGGCACCATGCGCCGCACACAGCTGCGCGGCGGCTTCGAACAGCAGGCAGGGCGAGGCCTCTTCGCCGAACGCAGCGAGGTGATGCCAGGCGGTGAGGCCGATGATGCGCGCGGGGTCGTGCTCGATCAGGCGATCCAGCCAGAGGGCTTCACCCTGATGCGGCAGCAGCGTGTGCAGTTGATCGCGGTCCATTGCTTGCGGTCGCAGCGAAGGGGCTGGCAGTGTAACAGAGGGGGCGGCGGCCGCGTGGTGTCGGGCCCGGACGATCAGGGCGGGAGAAGGAATAGGGATGATGTGGCAGCAATGGTTGGGATTCCTGCTGGGAAGCCTGGTTCTGACAGGCGTCTCGTGGCAGGCCCTGCGCCGGCCGAACTCGCATGGGTTCTACCGTTTCTTCGCCTGGGAGGCGATGCTCGCGCTGTTCGTGGTGAACGCGCCGGTGTGGTTCGAGGACCGCTTCGCGCTGCATCAGAAGGTGTCCTGGGTTCTGCTGTTCGGCTCGCTGGCGGTGCTGTTCCTCGGCCTCTACCAACTGCTGCGTTACGGTCGGCCGAACCGCGGCCGGCGCACCGACGCCGAACTGTTCGACTTCGAGCGAACCTCGCAACTGGTGACCGGCGGGATCTACCGCTTCATCCGGCATCCGCTGTACTGCTCCCTTTTGCTGCTGACCTGGGGCATCTGCTGCAAGCAGATCGGTCCGCTGACGCTGCTTCTGGCCGGCGTCGCCAGCGTGCTGCTGCATCGGGCGGCGCGATGCGACGAGAGCGAATGCCTGGCCTATTTCGGCGAGGCCTACCGCCTCTACATGCAGCGCAGCCGGATGTTCATTCCCTACGTTTTCTGAGGGCCGGAGGGCGCGGATCGCGGTCGGCAGATAAATGAACCGACGGTCATCCCGAGTTCGGCCATTCATGGTTATGATGCCCGCCAAGACAGCACAGCAGTACCCGCCGGGGTCCTTCGTCAACTACGGGAGCGCAGCAATGGAAACGTTGTATCCGGAGATCAAACCTTTCGCGCGCCATGAGCTGGCGGTGGATGACACGCACCAGCTCTATGTCGACGAAAGCGGCTCGCCGGATGGTTTGCCGGTGCTCTTCGTGCACGGCGGGCCGGGCGCCGGTTGCGATTCGCTGTCGCGGCGCTTCTTCGATCCGCGGCTGTACCGCATCGTCACCTTCGACCAGCGCGGCTGCGGGCGCTCGACGCCGCATGCGAGCCTGGAGAACAACACCACCTGGGACCTCGTGGCCGACATGGAGCGCATCCGTGAGCACCTGGGCATCGACAAGTGGGTGCTGTTCGGCGGTTCCTGGGGCTCGACGCTGTCGCTGGCCTACGCGCAAACCCATGCCGAGCGCGTGCACGCGCTGATCCTGCGCGGGATATTCCTCTGCCGGCCGCAGGAGATTTCCTGGTTCTACCAGGAAGGCGCCAGCCGGCTGTTCCCCGATTACTGGCAGGATTACCTGGCGCCGATCCCGCAGGAAGAGCGCGGCGACCTGGTCCAGGCGTTTTACAAACGCCTCACCGGCAGCGACCAGATCGCCCAGATGGGTGCGGCCAAGGCCTGGGCCTGCTGGGAAGGGCGCACCCTGACGCTGCGACCCAACCCGCAGACGGTCGAGCGTTTCCACGAACGTGCGCTGTCCATCGCCCGGATCGAGTGTCACTACTTCGTCAACGACGCCTACCTCGAGCCCAACCAGCTACTGCGCGACATGCCGAAGATCGCCCACCTGCCGGGCGTCATCGTGCACGGCCGCTACGATGTGGTGACGCCGCTGGACAACGCCTGGGAGTTGCACCAGGCCTGGCCGAACAGCGAACTGCAGATCGTCCGCGAAGCCGGCCACGCGGCCTCCGAGCCGGGCATCATCGATGCGCTGGTGCGTGCCACCAACGAAATGGCCCGGCGCCTGCTCGATCTGCCTCTGGAAGAGGCGTGAAGGCACTGTTGCAGCGCGTGCGTGGTGCACGCGTCGAGGTGCAGGGCGAAACCGTCGGCGCGATCGACCAGGGCCTGCTGGCGCTGATTGGCGTCGAAAAGCACGATGATGCGGCCAGCGCCGAGCGCCTGCTGCACAAGCTGCTCAACTACCGCGTGTTCTCCGACCCCGACGGCAAGATGAACCTGTCGCTGGGCGACGTCGGCGGCGGCCTGCTGCTGGTGTCCCAGTTCACCCTGGTCGCCGACACCCGCAGCGGCCTGCGCCCGAGCTTCTCCAGCGCGGCGCCGCCGGAGCAGGGGCGTGCGCTGTTCGAGCATCTGCTGGCGCAGGCCGGCGCACGGCATCCGCGTGTCGCCAGCGGCCGCTTCGGCGCCGACATGCAGGTGCATCTGGTCAACGACGGGCCGGTGACTTTCCTGCTCGAAAGCTGATCTGTCGCACGACGATTGGCTCCTTTCTTGCCTCATCCTGGCTCGCCTTGGGCGGCGCCTGCGGTTAGCATGCGCCGCCAGCGAGCGGTCGGTCCGCTCGGCGAGCTTCCATGGAAATTGCCCCCTTCTGGAGATGAAATGAAACGATTTCTCGCGTCATTGCTGTTATCCGCCTGCGCCCTGAGCGGCCTGGCCCACGCCGGCATGGTCGACGATGTGGTCAAGCGCGGCACCCTGCGCGTCGGCATGGACCCGACCTACATGCCCTTCGAAATGACCAATAAACGGGGCGAGATCATCGGCTTCGAAGTCGACCTGCTCAAGGCGATGGCGAAGGCCATGGGCGTCAAGCTTGAACTGGTTTCCACCGGCTACGACGGCATCATCCCGGCGCTGCTGACCGACAAGTTCGACATGATCGGTTCGGGCATGACCCTGACCCAGGAACGCAACCTGCGGATCAACTTCTCCGAACCCTTCATCGTGGTCGGGCAGACCCTGCTGATCCGCAAGGAACTGGCCAACGACGTGAAGTCGTACAAGGACCTCAACGATCCGAAGTACCGCATCACCTCGAAGATCGGCACCACCGGCGAAATGGTCGCCAAGAAGCTGATCGCCCAGGCCAAGTACAACGGCTTCGACAACGAGCAGGAAGCGGTGATGGACGTGGTCAACGGCAAGGCCGATGCCTTCATCTATGACGCCCCGTACAACGTCGTCGCGGTCACCAAGGCCGGCGCCGGCAAGCTGCTGTTCATCGAAGAGCCCTTCACCTACGAGCCGCTGGCGTTCGGTCTGAAGAAAGGCGACTACGACAGCCTCAACTGGATCAACAACTTCCTGGCCCAGGCCAAGAAGGACGGCACCTACGATCGCATCCATGCCAAGTGGTTCAAGAACACCGACTGGCTCAAGGATATGGAATAAGTAAGAGTCGCCGAGGGCCGCCCGCGCGGTCCTCGGCGCTTTTACGATGTGTCCGCCTCCACGTTGTACCCGAGATATCCCGTGACCAAGAAGAAACGTCCCCTCTGGCCCTGGCACCTGCTGACCGTTCTGATCCTGGTCGGGCTGGCCGCCGGTATCTGGTATTCCACCTCGCTGATTTCCTACGAGTGGCGCTGGAACCGTGTGCCGCAGTATTTCGCTTATCAGGCCGAGGACGCGCAGCGCGCTGCCGACTTCGGCCGTGTCGAGTCCGTCGTCGAAGACGGCGACCGAGCCCGTGTCACCCTGGCCACCGAGAGTGGCAAGCAGCAGGTCGTCGAAGTCGCCCGCAACAGCCTGCTGGTCGCCGAAGGCGATGACGTCAGCGAAGGCGACAGCCTGGGCGTGAACCGTCACTGGGCTGCCGGTCCGCTGCTCTGGGGGTTGTGGACCACGCTGTGGATTTCCGTCGCCGCCGGCGCCGCCGGGCTGGTCATCGGCCTGTTCACCGGCCTGTGCAGGCTGTCGCCGAACCCGACCCTGCGCGATCTTTCGAGCGTCTATGTCGAACTGGTGCGCGGCACGCCGCTGCTGGTGCAGATCTTCATCTTCTATTTCTTCATCGGCACCGTGCTCAACCTGTCCCGCGAGTTCGCCGGGGTGGCGGCACTGGCGCTGTTCACCGGCGCCTACGTCGCCGAGATCGTTCGCGCCGGGGTGCAGTCGATCGCCCGCGGGCAGACCGAGGCGGCGCGCTCGCTGGGCCTCAACGGTCCCCAGGCGATGCGCCACGTCATCCTGCCGCAGGCCTTCAAGCGCGTGCTGCCACCGCTGGCCGGGCAGTTCATCAGCCTGGTCAAGGACACCTCGCTGGTCTCGGTGATCGCCATCACCGAACTGACCAAGAGCGGCCGGGAGGCGATCACCACCTCGTTCTCGACCTTCGAGATCTGGTTCTGCGTCGCCGCGCTGTATCTGGTGATCAACCTGCCGTTGTCACAAATCGCCAACAAGCTGGAGCGGAGGCTCGCGCAAAGTGATTGAGGTACGCGACCTGACCAAGGTGTTCGACACCCGCGGCCACGTGGTGCGCGCGGTCGACGATGTATCCACCGATGTGGCCAAGGGCGAGGTGCTGGTGGTGATCGGCCCGTCCGGCTCCGGCAAGTCGACCTTCCTGCGCTGCCTCAACGGGCTGGAGGACATCGATTCCGGTTCGGTGAGCATCGACGGGCTCGACCTGGCCAACCCGAAGACCGACATCAACGCCTATCGCCGGGAAGTCGGCATGGTGTTCCAGCATTTCAACCTGTTCCCGCACATGACCGTGCTGGAGAACCTCTGCCTGGCGCAGAAGGTTGTGCGCAAGCGCGGCAAGGCCGAGCGCGAAGACAAGGCGCGGGCGTTGCTGGAGAAAGTGGGCATCGGGCAAAAGGTCAACGAATACCCGTCGCGCCTCTCCGGCGGTCAGCAGCAGCGCGTGGCGATCGCCCGGGCGCTGTGCATGGACCCGAAGGTGATGCTGTTCGACGAGCCGACCTCGGCACTCGACCCGGAAATGGTCGGCGAGGTGCTGGACGTGATGAAGACCCTGGCGCTGGAAGGCATGACGATGGTCTGCGTGACCCACGAGATGGGCTTCGCCCGCGAAGTGGCGGACCGGGTGCTGTTCTTCGATCACGGCAAGCTGCTCGAGGACACCGCTCCGGCGGAGTTTTTCGCCCATCCGAAAGACCCGCGCGCGCAGGCGTTCCTGCGCCAAGTGCTGTAGGAAAGAGACTGCCGGTCACCCCCGGGAAGCGTCCTTACGTGGTCGCCTGCAGTTTTTTTCATACGGCAACGCAGCGGGAAACCATCGATGCCACGCCATTGGCCTCAACGTCCGGTGATTAGCGGCGTGCAGCCGCTTGCCGAGCCCGTTCGTCGTCCCTCATCATTCACACCCCGAGAGGCTGCCCAGGGCGGCTTCGGGGAATCATTGCGTACTCACGCGGTCGTTTATGGGTCATCGCCGTCTAGCTTGCGGCTTATAGAAGCAATCTGACGAGTAAGGGGATTACGTTGGTCTCTCATTCCATTGCAGCAGCTTCCTGGCCCGAAAAGCTTCGCCCGATGCTGCTGGGTTTTGCCTTGTTTACCGCCTTCGGCGCCGCGCAGGTCCAGGCATTCAGCCTCGACGACGTTGGCACGGAAGCGAAGAATCTGGCCGACAAGGCCTATGAAGCACCGAAGAACAACCTGCCCAAGTCGCTGCGCGACCTCAAGTTCGCCGACTACCAGCAGATCCAGTACCGCTCCGACAAGCTGTTCTGGGCCGAGCGCGATACCCCCTTCAAGCTGAGCTTCTATCACCAGGGCATGCAGTTCGACACTCCGGTGAAACTCAACGAAGTCACCGCCACCAGCGTCCATGAAATCCAGTACGACCCGAATAACTTCAGCTTCGGTTCGCTGCAGCTCGATCACAGCCCGGAAGCGCTGAAGGACCTGGGCTACGCCGGCTTCCGCGTGCTCTATCCGATCAACAAGGCGGACAAGCAGGATGAAGTGATGACCCTGCTCGGTGCCAGCTATTTCCGCGTGATCGGCAAGGGCCAGACCTACGGCCTGTCCGCGCGCGGCCTGGCCATCGACACCGCGCTGCCGTCCGGCGAAGAGTTTCCGCGCTTTCGCGAATTCTGGATCGAGCGTCCGAAGGCCGGTGACAAGCACCTGGTGATCTACGCGCTGCTGGACTCGCCGCGTGCCACCGGTGCCTATCGCTTCATCCTGCGTCCGGGCGACGACGCGGTGGTCGACGTGAAGTCGCGGGTCTACCTGCGCGACACCGTCAATCGCATCGGCCTGGCGCCGCTGACCTCGATGTACCTGTTCGGCTCGAACCAGCCATCCCCGCACCTCAACTACCGCCCGGAGCTGCACGACTCCGACGGCCTGGCGATCCACGCCGGTGACGGCGAGTGGCTATGGCGCCCGCTGAACAATCCGAAACACCTCGCCGTCAGCGCCTTCTCGGTCGAGAATCCCAAAGGCTTCGGCCTGCTCCAGCGCGGCCGCGAGTTCGCCCGCTTCGAGGACCTCGACGACCGCTACGACCTGCGTCCGAGTGCCTGGATCGAGCCCAAGGGCAACTGGGGCAAAGGCCAGGTGCAACTGGTGGAAATCCCCACGCCGGACGAGACCAACGACAACATCGTCGCCTTCTGGACCCCGGCGGAATTGCCCGCGAACGGCGAGCCGCTGGAACTGGACTATCGCCAGCACTGGACGCTGAACGAGCCGGCGCTGCATGCGCAGGACAGCGCCTGGGTCGCCCAGACCCGCCGCTCCACTGGCGACGTCAAGCAATCCAATCTGATCCGTCAGGCCGACGGCAGCATCGCCCTGCTGGTCGACTTCGTCGGCCCGGCGCTGGAAGCGCGCGCCGAGGGCGAGCCGCTGAGCAGCCAGGTCAGCGTCGGCGACAACGGCGAGCTGGTCGAGAACAGCCTGCGCTACAACGCGGTGACCAAGGGCCGGCGCCTGACCCTGCGCTTCAAGGTCAAGGACCCGACGCTGCCGGTGGAAATACGTGCCGCGCTGGTCGATGGCGAGCGCACCCTCAGCGAAACCTGGAGCTACCAGTTGCCCGCCGATGAATAAACCCCATGAAAGCGCCTCGCCCGTCGAGGCCTACCGGCACCATCTGGGACTGTCCGCCGAGGACGGTGATCTTGCCACTGCGGACGACATCGACGTGCTGCTCGGCGGGCTGGCCGCGCGGGGACGCGTGAACGGCGCCACCGGCGAAGCCGCGCTGGACTCGGTCGGCCGTCGCCTGGAGCTGGCCTGGCCGGATCTGCGCAACAGCGATGTGATCGGCGTCGACGCCGGGCAGCGGGTCTGCCTCAAGGCGACTCCGCCGGTGCGGCGTACCCGCATGCTGCCCGAACCCTGGATGACCAACCCACTGGTGCGCGGCTGGCGCAAGCTGTTCGGCGCGCCGCCCAAGCGCCTGCGTCCGCCCGCCGAGGCCGACGAGTACGCGCACTGGCGCACCGTCGGTGCCTGGCGGCGGATGATCCTGCTGATCCTGATGCTGGCGCAGACCGTGGTCGCGACCTGGTACATGAAGCAGGTGCTGCCGTACCAGGGCTGGGGCATGGTCGATCTGCAGGAAGTCTTCCAGCAGGGCTGGCTCGCCTCGATCCGCCAGGTCCTACCCTATGTCGTGCAGACCAGCATCCTGCTGCTCTTCGCGCTGCTCTGCTGCTGGGTCTCGGCAGGTTTCTGGACCGCGCTGATGGGCTTCCTGCAACTGCTCACCGGGCGCGACAAGTACAGCATCTCGGCCAGTTCCACCGGCGAGGAGCCGATCGACCCGCAGGCGCGTACCGCGCTGGTCATGCCGATCGCCAACGAGGACGTGCCGCGCGTCTTCGCCGGTCTTCGCGCGACCTACGAATCGCTGGCCGCCACCGGGCAGCTTGAGCACTTCGATTTCTTCGTGCTCAGCGACAGCAACCAGCCGGACGTTTGCGTCGCCGAGCAGAACGCCTGGCTCGAGTTGTGCCGCGAGGTGAAGGGCTTCGGCCACATCTTCTACCGCCGCCGGCGTCGCCGCGTGAAGCGCAAGAGCGGCAACATCGACGACTTCTGCCGCCGCTGGGGCAGCGACTATCGCTACATGGTGGTGCTCGACGCCGACAGCGTGATGAGTGGCGAATGCCTGGTGCGCCTGACCCAGCTGATGGAGGCCAATCCGCGCGCCGGGATCATCCAGACCGCGCCCAAGGCGTCCGGCATGGACACCCTCTATGCGCGCATGCAGCAGTACGCGACGCGCGTCTACGGCCCGCTGTTCACCGCCGGCCTGCATTTCTGGCAGCTCGGCGAGTCGCACTACTGGGGGCACAACGCGATCATCCGCATGAAGCCGTTCATCGAGCACTGCGCGCTGGCGCCGTTGCCGGGCAAAGGTGCCTTCGCCGGGGCGATCCTCTCCCACGACTTCGTCGAGGCCGCGCTGATGCGGCGTGCCGGCTGGGGCGTGTGGATCGCCTACGACCTGCCAGGCAGCTACGAGGAACTGCCGCCCAACCTGCTCGACGAGCTCAAGCGCGACCGTCGCTGGTGCCACGGCAACCTGATGAACTTCCGCCTGTTCCTGGTCAAGGGCATGCACCCGGTGCACCGCGCGGTGTTCCTCACCGGGGTGATGTCCTACCTGTCGGCGCCGCTGTGGTTCCTCTTCCTGGTACTCTCCACCGCGCTGCTGGCGATCCACCAGTTGCTCGAGCCGCAGTACTTCCTGCAGCCGGGCCAGCTGTTCCCGGTGTGGCCGCGCTGGCGTCCGGAGGAGGCCATTGCGCTGTTCTCCACCACGCTGCTGATGCTGTTCCTGCCCAAGCTGCTCAGTGTGATGCTGATCTGGTTCCAGGGCGCGCGGGAGTACGGCGGCAAGTTCAAGGTCACGGTGTCGATGCTGCTGGAGATGTTCTTCTCCATGCTGCTGGCGCCGGTGCGCATGCTCTACCACACGATCTTCGTGACGGCGGCATTCCTCGGCTGGTCAGTGCAGTGGAATTCGCCGCAGCGTGACGACGACGCCACGCCATGGAGCGAAGCGATCCGTCGCCACGGCATGCAGACGCTGCTCGGCGCCGCCTGGACCGCCCTGGTCGCCTGGCTGAACCCGCAGTTCCTCTGGTGGCTGTCGCCGATCGTGCTGTCGTTGATGCTGTCGATTCCGGTCTCGGTGCTTTCCAGCCGCTCGCGTCCGGGTATCGCCACGCGCCGCGCGAAGCTGTTCGTGATCCCCGAGGAGAGCAACACGCCGCGCGAACTGAGCGCCACCGACGAGTACACCCAGCTCAACCGCGACAACCAGTTGAAGGACGGCTTCCGCAAAGCGGTCGTCGATCCCTCGCTGAACGCGCTGGCCTGCGCGCTGGGAACCGCTCGCCATGGTCACAGCGAGATCATCGAGCGGCAGCGTCAGCAGCAGATCGAGCGCGCCCTCAGCGAAGGGCCGAAGGCCCTGGACGGTACGCGCAAGATGTTCCTGCTCAGCGACCCGGTCGCGCTGTCGCGCCTGCATGCGCAGGTCTGGCGCAACGGCGTGGCACCCTGGCTGGCCGGTTTGGAAAAACTGCCCGCCGCCTCGGCCAACCCGCCAGCGGGCACCCTCCAGGCCGACGGGCTTCCCCAGCCCGCGGTCTGAAACCGAAGCGGGGGGGGGGGGTGGGCGGGCCCCCCCCCGTGTGCCCGGGGGGGGGGG